>JBILPB010000133.1:0-9504 GCA_044374175.1 Bacteroidia bacterium
ACTTGCATTGGGGTCAACACCTATTCCAAACCTACCATCGGCTGTTAACTTCATTTTAATTTTAGAGCTAACAACTGTTTGGTCTGATATAGTTTGGTCGCTTGTACCAGTATGGCCAAAATTGCAATTTAAACTTTGCATACATGGTAATGAATGTTGTTGCCCTTTAGATAGGAATGAATAAAAGGTAGAAATTGAAATAATTAGGGTTTTTAATCGCATGTGATTTCTGATGTTAGTGTTTCTAAAATATAATCCTTAGATACTCTGGGTATTAAGACCATATTTGATTCAAAAAAAACTCTCCTTCTCAATTGAAATCTTCTTTTTGAACTTGTTATAGTAATATGATATTTAATAATTTTATTTGTATGGTCTATTTCTATTTCTCGATTAAAGTAAGCAGAATCAAGATAGTCTACTTCGCACCCAACAAGCGAGTATAAATTAAAGTCAATATTTTCAAAATAACACATTCCACCTTTGTCAACTGCTCTTTTATAGGTCGAATCACTTAGATAAACATATGCATCATCGATATCAATTTCTGCATAACTGCCACCAACATCATTTTTGCAATTACCTAAAACTTTTTTAATATCCCCAGAATAAAGATTTGAAGTAAAACATGCTTTTTGTTTGTAACAGCTTGTAAAAAAACATAGAGAAGCCATAAAAAGTAACTTATACAATACTTTCATAAGAATGAGTTTAAATTGATTTTATTACTTACTTTTTTCAATCAATTCAATTCTCTTTTTTAAGGCTTCATTTTCTTTGTTTAATTCAATGACATAGAGCACCAATTCTTCAATTTTTTGCATCTGAATTTTTTGCATTTCGCTAATATCAATACCTTTTTCTTTCAAATCACTTTCTTTTGGTACAGCTGGTAAATGCTTATTTACAGAAATATATTTGCTCAACTCATTTAATGGCATCAATTCATAGCTTGGCTCAAATACCATATCAGCCCAAGTATCCAAGTCAACTCTTAATTTTCGGCATCTTATTTTACCGTCAACTACAAATTTGTAATCTGTTAAATTACTTGCATTGGGGTCAACACCTATTCCAAACCTACCATCGGCTGTTAACTTCATTTTAATTTTAGAGCTAACAACTGTTTGGTCTGATATAGTTTGGTCGCTTGTACCAGTATGGCCAAAATTGCAAAACATTAAATCGCCAACTGCATTCGAATAAATCATACTTCCGCCATTGTGCGCCCCATCGCTTTTTATAGTCCATTGGTTATTATTTCGGCTAGCGTTAAATCCAATATAAGAAGAGCCCCAATTCATAGTTGAACCTGCGGCTGAACCAAATACAATATTACTATTTGAATTAGTTTTAATATCAAGAGCTCCTTTCGGCTGGTCGTTGCCAATACCTAAACGCTTCTTAGTATGATCTAAATAAAAAGGTGGGTTTTGAGTATCAATAGTATCTGTAACCAAAATACTTCCACTCATTATATGTAGTTTTTGCAGTGGTACATCTGTTCCAACACCTATATTATTATTGGCAATCAAATTGCCTGATACTTTGTTTCCAACCAATAAATCAGCACCACAAAAACTATTTATTTTTAATGGTATCCCCGATTCTTCGGGAGGGAGGTAAAATGCTGAGCGGTTTTACCAATAGTTGTTGCAGCTTGTTTTTCATGATTTAAAATTAGAGATGAATAAAAAAAGAACTGATTTATCAATCGTAAAGTTAAAGCAATTATTGTGTCAATCTCTAATTATTTTTCTATTAATTAAAATATTTGTACTTTGAAATGTTAAAAAAATAGAGATGAAAAGAGTTAAGGTAAATGTGATAATACGGTTTTCCTTTTATCTCAAATATAAATTAATGTTGCAAGTTAAACCAAATGATTTGCTATTGCATCAATCAACTTCTTAGTATATTCTGATTGCGGGTTTAAATACAACTGATCCGCTTCAGCCATTTCTACTATCTTACCTTTTTGCATCACAATAATATTATCCCCAAGTTAGCGGCAATTTCTGCAGACCTAACCTAAATTAGAAAAGCATAATCAAACAATTATCAATAAGCTGTCAATTTGACAGAGAAATAGTGTTGGCAGAATTATTGACTTTTTAAAGACAAATTAACTATTAAGTTTTATGAAAAATAATTCAATTAATACAGAAGTCTTAGGCTTGGTAGGGTTAGGAATTGTAGGACTATACTGTGTTTCCAGCAAGAATAAAAATACACGTAATATTGGTACAGGATTATTGGGTGCAGGTGCAATTGGAGCATTAGCCAGTTTTACAAAAAAGAAAGATATTATTTTATCGAAAAATAAAATAATTTTATTCGGGGGAGCTGATCTTTCTAACGAGGGTAAATATGGTATAAATAAAGAAATAGCCAGAGTTTTAGCAATCTCAGCGCAAAGGAAAAAAATACCGCTTAACAGAGGTGACATAACAATTTTTAATTCACCATTATTCGTAAATGACTTTAATCAAGATATTGTCAAACCTTTAATTACAGCAATAAAGAAAAACTTTAATAGAACCAACGGAAAGATAATTTTATATGGTTACAGTTTAGGTGGGAATATTTTGATGTATTGCTTAGAAGAACTGAAGAAAAATAATATTAACGTAGATCTATTAATAACTATTGATTCTGCAAAAGGATACCCTGGTATGATTGCAGTAAAAACTAATGTGCCAGATAATGTAAGGCTCAATCTAAATATTTATCAGACTAATTATAGTGATATCGGTTCAAGAGGGTTCCCTAATAATGGAAAAAATGTAATAAATATTGATTTGTCAGATATCAAAAATAGTAAAAATGATGAAATTGTTCACAGTAACATTGATGAATATACAATGCTATTTGCTGCTCAAAATATTTTGTATAAAATGCAAAACATAAACATATTGGAAACAATGAATAAAAATGACATTTTAGATAAAATTGCACTTTATGATAAAATAAATAATCAATGAGAAAAATATTTTTAGTGTATTTTTTACTATCAGTCCTAATTTTAAGCCTAACATTTTTCGTTTGCATTCTTGAGGCATATGGCTATGACGAGGGAACTTTAACTACAAGTTCTGCTCAGGCTAAACACGAAATTATTGGTTATATTACTTATACAGGGAGGTACATAGGGAATAACCTTTTCAGAAATAGTGTTATATTCTCAACGATTATTATACAATTTGCTATTATTATAGATGCACTGCTGATTAGTTCGATATTTACTTTTATTCATTTAATTATAGGAAGAGAAAAAAACAGCCGCTAACAGCATGCAAGCGATAGCCGCTGTTTCAGTGCTAATTTGGAAGTTCGTATTTCTTTTATAAATTTGAAATAGTTTTGCAGTTCAGTGCTTCGGTATCGCGCCCATCGCTTGCATGCAAACCGGTAGGCGCTAAGCTAACGCGTGTCATTTTAAGGTTGGGCTTAGTGACGGCCTTTTTACTATAATGTCTATCATAACTCAAAACCTTAAAATTTTTATTTGACTTTGTGCTTTAATTCTGCTTGAAAATATAATCCTCTGCGAATTTTTTTGTATTAATCTAAAAGCTTTACATAGATATTAATTTCCTGAAGCATAAGTTTTAAAAGATACATTTGAGTAACCATAACGGCACTAAGCCCAGTGCACATGGCTTGGCTTCAGCTTAGCGCCTACATGGGGTTGAACTGATTGCTGAGAAAAGAAATGTGATGGTGAGTTAAACTGCATGCCCAGGTATAGCAGCTATTAATTTTTTTGTATATTCTGATTGCGGATTTAAATACAACTGATCTGCTTCTGCCATTTCTACTATCTTACCTTTTTGCATCACAATAATATTATCGCACATGTATTTTACAACCGATAAATCGTGCGAAATGAAAATATAAGTTAATGCAAATTCTGCTTTTAACTCATTCAATAAATTAAGCACTTGCGCTTGCACCGAAACATCTAAAGCTGATACTGATTCATCGCAAACAATAAATTCTGGCTCTACGGCCAAAGTTCTTGCTATACCAATTCTTTGTCTTTGACCGCCCGAAAACTCGTGCGGATAACGATCATAATGCTGCTCAGTTAATCCAACACGAAGCAATAACTTCATTACCTTCTCTCTTATTTCATCTTTACTTTTAGCAATGCCATACACTTCCATAGGCTCTGCAATAGCATTTCCTACAGTAATTCTAGGATTTAAAGATGAAAAAGGATCTTGAAAAATCAATTGCATTTTGCTTCGCATCTGCAACATTTCGTTGGCGTTTAACTCCAATAAATTACGGTTGTTATAAATTATTTTGCCAGCACTTGGTTCAATTAATCTTAAAATACTTCTTCCTAAAGTTGATTTACCACAACCTGATTCGCCCACCAAACCTATAGTTTCGCCTTTATAAACATCAAAACTTACATGATCTACTGCATTTAAAATTGTTGTCGCTGGCTTTATAAAACCTTTTTTGGTGATGAACTGTGTGGTGAGCTCTTGTACTTGCAGCAAGGGTTTTGCAGCATACAATTTTTGATGATTAGTTGTTCTTTGGGCTTGTTCTACTTGCTTTACAAAGGGAATTGTTTTATCATCATTTAAAAAATCGGCCACTGTTAAAAGTCTTTCTGGTCGGCTGTTTAAAGGCGGTTTGCAAGCAATGAGCCCTTTTGTATATGGATGTTGAGGTGCATTAAATATTTGTTTTACATTACCTTGTTCAACTGTTTTGCCTTTGTACATTACCAAAATATTTTGCGCAATTTGAGCAACTACACCTAAATCATGTGTAATAAAAATCATACCCATATTGTACTCTTTTTGCAAATCTTTAAGCAAGTCCAGTATGGTTTGTTGCACGGTTACATCCAGTGCTGTTGTGGGTTCATCGGCAATCAATAGTTGGGGCTTACAGGCAATTGCCATGGCAATCATTACCCTTTGTTTTTGGCCTCCTGAAAGTTGATGTGGATACGATTTAAATAGTTGTTCTGCACGTGGCAGCATTACCTGTTCAAACAACTCTAGTGTTCTTTTTTTAGCAGCCTGTGGCGTTAATTTTTGATGCAACATCATTACTTCTGCCACCTGTAAACCGCAGGTGTGCACTGGGTTTAAAGATGTCATTGGTTCTTGAAAAATCATACTAATTTCATTGCCTCTAATGCGTTGAAATTCTTTTTCAGATAAATTATTTAAGTGTTTATGGTTGTTTTGCTTGTTGTTAAATTGGATGTCTCCCTTGCTTATTTTTCCTTGTGGTGGAAGCAGGCCCATAATAGCTAAAGAGGTAACAGATTTACCTGACCCACTTTCTCCAACAATGCCAATAGTTTCGCCCTTTTTTATATTTAAATTTAAATCTTGTATGGCATGCACAATACCTTCATTTCCTGCAAAGTCGATATGTAGATGTTCAATTTGAAGTAAGGTATCAGCGTTCATTTATTGCGCTTGCAAATAATTTATTTCATCGGCATCAAAGCCTAAATCGCCTTTCATTTTAAGATAAAGTTGCGTTAAAGTAGCCACATCTTTTTGACAATAATCCACAATGCGTTTTAAATTTTTTTCTTGGTAGTAAACCTGAGCTACCATACTTCCGTCAATATCATCTTTAGGCGTTTTTATGCCAAATACATGTGCCAATAACTCTAAGGAGGTATAGTTCTTATAATCTCCAAACTTCCACATTTCAAGTGTATCTTGATGTGTAACTTCCCATGGCTTTTTACCGGCTAAATTTAACAGCGCAGGTACGTTTAGAGCATTGATAAGCAGTCTTCTGATAATATAAGGATAATCGAATTCTTTACCATTGTGTGCGCACAAGGCCAATTGCTTTTTTTCTTTATGAGTTTTGTTAAGATAGCTTGTAAAATTCTGCAACACTACTTTTTCATCATCATCATAAAATGATTTAACATGCAATTGGTAAGCATTATTCTTTAGTGTTAAATACGCGGTAGAGATGCAAATAATTTTGCCAAACTCGGCATAAATACCTGCTTTTTGATAAATGCTTTCTACCGTATCATTTTGATGCATTAAATACTGCGCTTTTTTGGCCCACAATTTTTTATCAATATCGGGAACAATATTGTAATTAGGGTATTGGGGAACCGTTTCAATATCGATAAACAATAAATCTGTATGTTTTAAGTTTTCCATAATTAGTTTTTTAAATTATCATTACTCCCTTTTTATTGATGAGTGGAATAGTTGTAAAATTAGCTTCTGTAATACTTTCGGCCAAAAACACGTAGCGTTTATCGTACATAATTTTATTTAAATAAAAGCTAAGCCAATACTCATTATTGATGCCAAAAACTTCTTCAATAATTGGTTCTATTTTTACAAACGACATAGGTTCAACTTCATCTAAAAAATGTCGTAAGGTAGATGTTTTTACTTTTTCTGCGTTAAGTTCACCATAGCCAGTTGAGGTAACCAATACACCTTCAATCTTTTGATCTTTTAAATTTATTAAATAGCTATTCCAAACTGTTTCATCTAGTTCGTTTTTTTCGCGAACAACAGCTATGGCAACATTTTCAACAATTAACTCAGGGATATCTTTAATCATAAATTAGGATGAATAGTTTTTTCATTTAAATCAAGCGCAGCATCAATATAAGTGTACACATCTTTTGGATGGTCATTCATTTTTTCTTTACTTCTTTTATGACCTAAGCGCACCATTAATATATTTTTATCGGGAATGGCCACTACATATTGACCTAAAATTCCACGAGCATAATAGATGTGCATTCCTTTATAGTCAAGCATCCACCAGCTGTATCCATAACGATTGTTTGGCTTATTTTCTTCATCAACTAAGTTGGCTGGTATAATTGAATTATTTACATAATCTTTAGGTACAATTTGTTGACCATTCCAGTTGCCGCCATGCATGTATAATGCCCCAATACGAGCAAAGTCGCGTGCATTGCTATTAAAGCAGCAATAGGCTTTTTCTACACCATTCTCATGATCAAGGCTCCAGAAAGCAGATTTAGAAGCGCCAATAGGCATCCATAATTTTTCTGAAGCATATTCACTAATACTTTTACCAGTTGCTTTTTCTAGAACAAAAGCCAGCAACTCGGTATTTCCGCTTAAATATTTAAATACTTTTCCGGGTGTTTCTTCCAATTTGTATTTCATGGTTAAGGTCCTAATATCAGTGCCATAATATGCCTTAGCAGGATAAGCAAATGGGCTCACGTAGTCTTCATCAAAATCAATACCAGAGCTCATGGTAAGCAAATGTTTTATTGTGAGTTTAGCATTTTCACCGAGCTTAAATTCAGGAATAAAATCACCAACTGCCTGATCCACATTTTTTATTTTTCCTTCGCCTATAGCTATCCCTACTAACACGCTCACAAAAGTTTTGGCCATGCTAAAAGAGTTGGTAATAGAGCCTTTTGCACCTTCATCCCAATACTCTTCGTAAAGTATAGAATCATTTTTAATAACTAAAAAGGCCAATGATTTAAATTCTTCTAATTCTTTTCTTGCTATTGCACTCAACTCGGCTTTGTTGTAATTTTTACTTAAGGCCCAAGGCAATTCTTTTCCGGCCTTAATTTCGTGATGCGCAAAAATAGTGTATTCGGTGGGAGAGGGGCCAGTTCTGCCTTTTAAATAAGTGTGTTGAAGGCCTTTATAGATGTGTGTATTGCCTGTTGCTAAAATTAACACGTTGAGCACAATCAATATAATCAAAAACCTTTTAAAAAAACCTTTTAAAAATTTCATTATTTATTTTTTTTGGTCATGCTTTTGAACAATTTTTTTAACTCTTTTTCCAATTCTTCCTTCGAAGAAAAATCATCTTCGCTATCATCATCATAAAAATCAAAGTCATCTTGTTCATCAAACTGAATCATTTCATCATAATACTCGTTTACAAACTGAACGATTTTCTTTTTTGCATGTGGCTTTGGGCAAATTTCAGCTAGCGAATTTAATTCAGTACTGTTACGTAAAATTTTTTCTTTTTCATGCATTATTTCGCCTAAAGCAAAACTAGTGGATAAGTCGCTAAACATTGCTACACGATGGTATTTAGGATTTAATTTCAGCATTTCCAAATCATCTTTCAATTCTTTCACCTGGTCTTTGAGCATAGTGATAAAAACATCTAATTTTTCATCGCTTAGTTGGTCAATATTTTCAGCTTCTTTATAAACCCATTGCATTTCAAGCTTCAATAAAGTAGGTAAATCTTTGGCTTCGTATGCCGAAGTGATTGTTTTCATGAGCTCTTCTTTTTCAGCCCTTAATGCTTCATTCTCTTCTAAATCAGGATGTAAAATCTTTGCCAAGGAAACATAAATACTTCTTAAACTTTTATTCTTTATTTCTTCAGCTGCTTTTCTTTTAGCTTCAGCTTCTAACTGCTTTTTTGATTTCTTTCTGTTCGCCTTCTTTGTTTCAATTTCTTGCATTTTTTCATCAAGCATTTGTTGGAATCGCAAAAAACTTTCTGGATCATCTTTTAAATCCTCCATGTTAATATCCATCCCAAGTTCATCTTGCATTAAATCGCTCAGTTGTTGTTTGCTTTGATTCAATTGATCATCCCTGTAAGTATCGTAGTTCTCAGGTGCCCATTTATTATAAAATAAAATATCTTCAGCAGAAGGTTCAACTATGGGAAAAGCTTGTCGGCACAATTCAACAATAACAGCTTTTGTTTTATCCATTTGTGCATGTGTAAAATTATGCATTCTGGCAGAATTACCAATAGCCTTAGCAGTTTTAATTTCTATTATAGATAGGTTTTTTAATTCAGGATCTATTTCTTGAGCAATAATGCCTTCCAAGCTATTTAAGTGATGCTCAGTTTTTTTAATTTTCTCTTTTAGCGTTTCTATACTGGCAGTATGTTTAAAAAAATCTTTTTGTTTTTTCGAAAGTGATTGTTTCGACTTACTCACTGTCAGACCTTTATTGTTATCTTCAAAATTATCAAATAATGTATTCATATTTATATATAATTAAATTCTTTCACTCACTTGAACTATTTGTTTATTGATTTCATCGGATTCAATTACACCATCTTTTAATCTAATGATGCGATGCGCATGCCTTGCAATATCTTCTTCGTGTGTTACCACAATTATTGTGTTGCCTTTTTTATGAATTTCTTCAAACAATCCCATAATCTCTACAGATGTTTTAGAATCTAAATTCCCTGTAGGTTCATCTGCTAAAATAATGGCTGGATTATTTACCAAAGCTCTTGCCACCGCAACTCTTTGCCTTTGTCCTCCTGAAAGTTCATTGGGCTTGTGTTTCACACGATTTGCCAAACCAACATCTTCCAAGGTTTTTAGCGCTTTCTGTTCGCGCTCAACCTTTCCAAGCCCTGCATAAATCAATGGTAAAATAACATTGTCTAATGCGGTAGATTTAGGCAATAAATTAAACGTTTGAAAAATAAAACCAATTTCTTTATTTCTAATTTGAGCCAATGCATTATCGTCTAACA
>JBILPB010000134.1:0-9484 GCA_044374175.1 Bacteroidia bacterium
TAGTTTGATTTTTATTTTGGGAAATTGTTTTTCAATCAAATGAAAAATTGGAATAGTTTGCGCAGCATCTCCACACCAGCCCTCAGCTAAAATCAACCATATTTGTGGCTGCTCAATTAAATCAATTTTAGCGCTTAAATCTTCAATTAAAACAGTTGTTTTTTCTACTCTATTCATTCTATGAACATTCAATTCTGAATATTGCAGTAACTCTTGGCTTTGGTTTGGTCCTGTTGACTGACCCTCTTTTAACAAACGTTCAATTAAATTTTTGTATGATTGGTAGTCGAGCGCCTTGTTGATTAATTCTGTTGTAATTATCATATAATTTTAATTTGGATTAGTTGCAAAAACAGTTGCTTCAGTAATAAAACCTACGTTCCGCATTGTTAACATTGCAATTACAAGATGAGCAATTTCTGTTGCCTCAAGTTTTGTATCATTTTTAGGTCTTTCGCCACCTAGTGCCTTGTAGAATGGCGTTTGCACTTCGCTGGGGTTCACTAGCATAACTCTAATATTTGATTTGCGTAATTCTGCACGCCAGCATTCGGTCATTCCTTTTAAGGCAAACTTGCTTGCCACATAAGCTGTACCTCCCGAAAAACCTGAATTTCCAGCTGTGCTAGAGATGTTGATGATATTTCCAAAATTGTTTTCAATAAAATGTTTGGCAGCTTCGCGCCCTGCAATCATAGCTCCTGTTACATTAGTAGCGAGCAATTGTTCAAATGCTTTTGTATCCTGATCCTTAAGCAAGCCAAAAGAACCAAAGGCTGCATTATTAATTAATACATTGTAGCCATTCATTTTTGATTGAGCATATTCAAATGCCTTTATCACTTGTGCCTCTATACTTGCATCAGCTATGGCGTAATTTACGTCAAGTTGTGATGCTGCCTTTTTAAGTTTGGCTTCATTTCTACCTGTAATAAATACTTCAGCACCTTGCAGCTTAAGTTGCCTGGCTATTTCAAATCCAATGCCCGAACTGCCTCCAGTAACAATAGCCTTTATATCTTGTAAATTCATTATTATAAGAATTAATTTTGTGTTTGTAAGGTTAATGCCAAAATTCCATTGGCAAATATGCTTGCAGTTTTGTCTAATTGCTCATAGGAGTGCGCTTCACTAACAAATCCAACTTCATAACCAGATGGACCGAGATAAATGCCATTTTCCAATAAGAAAGTGTGCAGTTGCCTAAAATATATCATGCTGTTTGGATCTATTTCAGCCGCAGATTTTATGCTTTCGGCTGATGTAAAAGCAATCCAAAAAATACTCCCTATGCTATAAAACTTGAAAGGTACTTTTGACTCTTTGGCTAAATGACTTATTTTATTGATAAGGTATGAAGTTTTACTTTCCAATGCAAGGTAAAAATCAGGCTTAAGGCAAGCACTAAGTTGCGCTATTCCTGCTGCCATTGCTACGGGATTACCGCTCAGCGTGCCAGCTTGATACATAGGGCCATCGGGAGAAACAGTGGCCATAATTTCATGAGAGGCGCCATACGCTCCAACAGGCAATCCACCCCCAATAATTTTTCCATAAGTAATAATATCTGGTTTGATGTTATAGTAACCAGCTGCACCACAAAAACAGAGTCGAAAGCCGCTGATTACCTCATCAAAAAGAAGTAGTGTATTATTTTCAGTGCAAATTTCACGCAAAAAAATTAAGAAATCTTTATCTTGTAAAAGCAGGCCATTGTTAGCAGGTATGGGTTCAATGATTACACAAGCTATTTGATTTTTGAAGGTGTTAAATGCTTCTTTTACGGCTTCTTTATTATTTAAATCTACCACAATTGTTTCATTCACAAAAGCTTCTGGAACACCGGCAGAAGAGGTATTTCCAAAAGTTACTAAACCTGAACCCGCCTTCACCAACAATGAATCGCTATGACCATGATAGCAACCTTCGAACTTTAAAATTTTATTTCTTCCTGTATAGGCACGAGCGAGTCTTATGGCACTCATCACAGCTTCGGTACCCGAACTTACAAAACGAATTTTTTCGATATAAGTATTGAATGATAAAATTAAGGCTGCAAGCTCATTCTCAAGCGCTGTTGGCGCGCCAAATGAACTGCCATTTTTGACTGTTTCGATTACCGCATTTACTACATTTTCGTTGGCATGACCTAAGATGAGCGGCCCCCAAGAACAGCAATAGTCAATAAATTCATTATCATCTTCATCCCAAATAAGCGCACCTTTTCCTTTTTTGATAAATAAAGGAGTGCCTCCTACAGAGCGAAATGCGCGCACAGGACTGTTTACCCCACCAGGAAAATACGATTTAGCTTTTAAAAATAATGATGCTGAATTGCTTCTATTCATAAAGGTTTTAATAATAGTTTGATAAAGTTGCCTGCAAAGTTATACTTTTGCCCCGCTTTAATTATTCAAAATGAGTCAATCACAGAAATTAAATTTTATTACTAACACTGTACCTGATTTATTGTTGCAATTGCCAGCCAATCAAAAAGGAAATTGGGGTGTACTAAACGCACAACAAATGGTAGAGCATTTGATCGATTCCGTAGGAATTGCCAATGGCAAAAGACCTGAAAAATTGATTACGCCCATCGAAAATTTAGAACGCGTAAGAAGTTTTATGCTAAGCGATAAGCCGTTTAAAGAAAATACGAAAAACGTTCAAATGCCCGATGTTCCTAATCCTATTATTAATGCAAATATGCAGGATGCTGTTCAAGAATTAAAAAATGAATTGTATAATTTTGAAAAAGCCTTTGAAAACAATTCCTCAAAAACAATCACCAATCCTTTCTTTGGTGATTTAAATTTTGAAGAATGGACGCATTTATTACATAAACATTTTGAACACCATTGCCGACAATTCAGTTTGCTTTAATATTTCACCACTATTATGTCAAAAAATAAAAAAAACGAAGTAATTGACCCTGCATTTTTATCTGTAAAGGAAAGTACCTTGCCCAATTCTGGTAAAGGTTTGTTCACATCGGTTGACATCAAAAAAGGGATGTTGATTGTAGAATATAAAGGTGAAAAAATTACCTGGGCCGAAGGACTGAAGAGAAATGAAAACCATGAATTTCAGTCGCCTTATTTGTTTTATATTAGTGCTAAGAATTGCATAGATGCCGAATATACGCTTGATTCACTTGCCCGTTATGCCAATGATGCCAAAGGTCATACTAAAGTAAAGGGCTTAAACAACAATGCTGAATATGCTATTATAAAGCGAATACCATATATTGAGGCCACCAAGAATATTAAAGCTGGAGAAGAAATTTTTGTGAGTTATGGCGATGACTACTGGAAAGCCATGAAGGAGCATTAATCTGCAAGCAATTACTGCTATGCATTAGAATAAAAGTGCAAGCGACTAATACATAAATGCTGATATAATAGCTTTGAAAAACAGGCTAATCAAGCACAGTAAAGTAATTAATCGAAATAAAAATCATTTGGCATTTTCTTGTAGAGTGGAAGAATAAAACCTATGCGCGGCCCAAAATAAATATCCATTCTTTGTTTTGTATCGCGTTCCATTGAGTCAAAATTTAAGCTTCTTCTATTTTTAGTAAAACCTGCCAACACTTCAAAACCTCCGTAAAAGTTGAGTAAGCGGCTATTTCCTAAAAATAAATAGCCTACAAACTGGCTCAACATAATGCCACTTGTTAATCTATCATATCCTTTCCTGTATTCCTTTGATAATTGTGGAGCTCTGTTAAACTTATCTTCTATTCTTATTTTGTGTTGCATGTAGCCAATCCCAGTTAATAAGCATATTCCAGAGTTATTATTTTGACCCCAGGCAGGAAAAAGTTTGCCAAATTTAACTGATGAAGTCCAGCCTCTTTCATAAAATAACAAGGTAGCATATTCACCATTGGCATCCACAACATTTCCATTAGGCGTATTTATAGAATCAAATAAAGAAAGTGACTCTTTTACCTGGCTTTGTGGCGAAAAAGTAAAAGTCCAATCTACTCCCCAGATCCAATTTTTTTTTGTTTTATTTAAAAAGTGCACCCCTGTACTAGAATTAAAACCAAAACGACTTTTTAAATCGCCCTCGGGCAATTGAAACGCATAGCTAAGCCCAAGCATAGGCGCATTAATAGCGCTATCTTTAGGGGTTATTTGCGCAAACACTTGGCTACAAATGAGCTGCATGAAGATTGAAAGGATGAATAATTTTAAAAATAAGTTAAATCTCACAGTGTTTGGGATGAATTTGCTCAAAGAAACAAAAGTGATTAGAGATAAGCAAATTTATGCCTATATTCGCGCAATTTTAAGATAGACATGACAACAAATCCAAAAACAGCACCAAAAATACAAATGGTGGATTTAAAAACTCAGTATGAAAAAATAAAAACTGAGGTTGATTCAGCCATTCAACAAGTAATTGAAAATACCACTTTTATTAATGGTCCAGAAGTTAAAAGTTTTCAAGCCGATTTAGAAAAGTACCTTGGAGTAAAGCATGTAATACCATGTGCCAACGGAACAGATGCGCTTCAAATTGCTATGATGGCCTTGGATTTGAAACCAGGAGATGAGGTAATTACAGCTAATTTTACTTATGTGGCTACTGCAGAAGTAATAGCCTTGTTAGGATTAACACCCGTTTTAGTAGATGTATATCCCGATACTTTTGACATTAATATTGAGGCCATAGAAAAGGCAATTACCCCAAAGACAAAAGCCATCGTTCCTGTTCATTTGTTTGGACAGTGTGCTAATATGGAAGCTATTATGCAGCTTGCATCAAAACATAAATTATACGTAATTGAAGATACCGCACAAGCCATTGGTGCCGATTTTACTTTTAGCAATGGAGAAACCAAAAAAGCAGGCACTATTGGCACAGTTGGTTGCACCTCTTTTTTTCCGAGTAAAAATTTAGGTTGTTATGGCGATGGTGGTGCTATATACACTAATGACGATGTATTGGCTGCTAAATTAAGAATGATTGCAAATCATGGACAGAGCGTTCAATATGTGCATGATAGTATTGGCGTTAATTCAAGATTAGACAGTATACAAGCGGCTATTTTAAGAGTAAAGTTGAAGCATTTAGATGAGTATGCAGCAGCCAGAAACAAGGCAGCTGATTATTACGACAAGGCTTTTGCAAATCATCCAAAGTTAAAAACACCAGTAAGGGTAAAAAATAGCAACCATGTTTTTCATCAATATACTTTGCAGTTAAAGAATGTTGATAGGAGCGCGTTAAGAGAGTTTTTGAGTGCAAATGGGGTGCCGGCAATGATTTACTATCCAATTCCTTTGCACATGCAAAAAGCCTATACCGATGCAAGATATAAAGCTGGTGATTTTCCGGTAACTGAAGCGTTGTGTGCCAGCGTTATATCATTACCAATGCATACAGAATTAACTGAGGATACCTTGAGTTACATAACTTCAAAAGTATTAGCATTTATCAATCAATAAAATCGGTAGTTCCGAATAAACATACTTAAAATAAATTAAAATCTAACTATTTATAAGGGTTAGAAAAATTTAAAATAATAAAATATGAATATAGCAGTTGTTGGAACAGGATACGTTGGTTTAGTTACAGGAACCTGCCTTGCCGAAACAGGAAACACAGTGGTTTGTGTTGATATTAATGAAGAAAAGGTAAAGAAAATGAAAGATGGTGTGGTGCCAATTTACGAACCACACTTAGATGTACTTTTTCATCGTAATATAAAAGCAGGGAGATTAAGTTTTACCACCAATTTGGCTGAGGCAATCGAGAAAGCTAAAATTATATTTTTAGCATTACCTACACCTCCTGGAGAAGATGGCTCTGCTGATTTAAGTTACATTATTGGTGTAGCTAAAGATTTAGGAAAAATAATTAAAGATTATAAAGTAATAGTTGATAAAAGTACTGTGCCTGTAGGAACAGCTGATAAGGTGCGTGAAGCTATGCTTGAAACGATGAAGCATAATCCTAATTTTACAACTGCTGAAGATCAAGCTGCCGCATTTGATATTGTTAGTAATCCTGAGTTTTTACGTGAAGGTTTTGCGGTTGATGATTTTTTAAAACCAGATAGAGTTGTAATAGGAAGTAGTAAAGATCGCGCAAGAAAATTGATGGAAGAGCTCTACAAGCCTTATGTTCGTCA
This sequence comes from Bacteroidia bacterium, assembly GCA_044374175.1. Lineage (GTDB taxonomy): Bacteria > Bacteroidota > Bacteroidia > UBA4408 > UBA4408 > CAIKXD01. Next base: position 6,146 of record JBILPB010000134.1, read on the forward strand.
GGGCAATCCAATTATTTTTATGGATGAAAAATCTGCTGAGTTAACTAAGTATGCTGCGAACGCTTTTTTAGCTACAAAAATTACCTTTATGAACGAGATTGCCAATCTATGTGAGCGTTTAGGTGCTGATGTAGATATGGTTAGAATTGGAATTGGCTCTGATGAACGTATAGGAAAACGTTTCTTATTTCCCGGTATTGGATATGGTGGAAGCTGCTTCCCAAAAGATGTGCAGGCACTTTCAAAATCATCAAAAGAAGTAAATTACGACTTTAGTTTATTGAATGCAGTGATGCAGGTTAATGAAACACAAAAAACGATTATCATTCCTAAAGTAAAAAGGTTTTTTAATAACGATTTAAAAGGAAAACATTTTGCACTTTGGGGATTGGCCTTTAAGCCAGATACAGACGATATTAGAGAGGCTCCTGCCTTGTATTTAATTAAAGAATTAACTGCTGCAGGTGCCACTGTAACTGCATTTGATCCAGAAGGTATGCCAAATGTAAAGCAATTGTTAGGCAATCAAATCAGTTTTGCCGAAAATCAGTACGATGCCTTAAATAATGCTGATGCATTGATTATTGCTACTGAGTGGAGCGTTTTTCGCACACCAGATTTTGATCAGGTAACATCTAAATTAAAAAACAAAGTTATTTTTGATGGTAGAAATGTTTATGGTAATGATCAAATGAAACAATTGGGTTATCATTACGAAAGTATAGGTAGAGATAGTGTTACACAATAATAGGTTTATAGTTTACATTGAAGAATTTACTTGCATTTAAAGACCTTATTGATTTTGAACTTGAAGAGTTCAATAAATCATTGTTAAACAAAAAACCTTCAAGTTTATACGACCCTATAAAATATACACTTGATTTAGGTGGAAAGCGCATGCGTCCTTTACTTACCTTAATAGCCTGCGATTTATTTGATGGCAATGTAAGTGAGGCTATAAAGCCAGCGCTTGGCTTAGAGCTTTTTCACAATTTTACGCTGCTCCATGATGACATTATGGACAAAGCTCCTTTGCGAAGAAATCAACCTACTGTGCATAAAAAATGGAATTCAGATATTGCTATTTTAAGCGGTGATACCATGTTTGTGCAAAGCTTTCAATTTGTGATGCAAAGCCCATTAATTAGCCTAAAGCAAGTTTTAGATGTATTTACTAAAACAGCTATTGAAGTGTGTGAAGGGCAACAAATGGATATGGATTTTGAAAGCCAATCGAATGTGAGCATCCATCAGTACATTAAAATGATAGGTTTAAAAACTTCGGCGTTATTAGCAGGCAGTATGAAAATAGGCGCCATTATTGGCGGTGCAAGAGAAGAGGATGCTGCACATATTTATGATTTTGGTAAAAATTTGGGTATTGCATTTCAATTACAAGATGATATTTTGGATGTGTTTGGAAGTAGTGATAAAGTAGGCAAACAAACCGGTGGCGATATAGTAAGCAATAAAAAAACGTATCTTTTGTTAAAGGCAATGGATATGGCCGATCGATACAAAAAGGAAGAATTGCAATTGTGGATGCATACCACAGATGTTGATCCTGTTGAGAAAGTAGAGTCTGTGAAAGCTATTTATGAATATTTAGGTGTGAAGGCCCTTGCAGAAACGGAGATGCAAAAGTTTTACGAAAAAAGTTTATTGCATTTGAATGAAATTCCTTGTAACCAAAATAAAAAAGACCAGCTTAAGTTTTTTGCCGAAAACTTAATGCAGCGCGAAAGTTAATCGATATAATTTTTGCTTTTGTTACATAAATAAGTGGGTTTAAAATCAGGCAACAAACACTTATTAAGTTACTGCTTGTTTATTGCATATTTTTTATACTTTTAACGCCCTAAATTATACAAGAATCAAAAAATGATACTTTGTAAATAATAGTAATCGATATGCGCATAGCAATACTAAAAGAAACTAAGTTTAAAGAAAATCGTGTAGCCATTACACCTGATGTGGCTAAAGATTTAGTTAATAAAGGATTTCAGGTTATGGTAGAATCTGGAGCAGGTTTAGCTTCTTTCTTTTCTAATGAGGCTTACAATGCTGTAGGCGCTACTGTAATTAGTGATGTAGCTACTTTGTATAGAGATGCCGATATTGTATTGCGGGTTAATCCGCCATCGGCAGAAGAAATAGCTATGATGAAGAAAGATGCTGTGCTTATTTCATTTATGTTTGCAGCCACCAATCCTGCAATGGTGGAAGCATGTTGTAAAGCACAAATATCGGCATTTAGCATGGATGCAGTGCCTCGTATTTCAAGAGCTCAGAAGATGGATGCACTTTCGTCACAAGCTAATTTGGCGGGTTATAAATCAGTAATTTTGGCTGCTGATACTTTAGGTAAAATTTTGCCTATGATGACCACTGCTGCAGGAACAATTAAACCTGCAAAAGTGGTGATTTTTGGTGCTGGTGTTGCCGGTTTACAAGCCATTGCAACAGCCAAACGTTTAGGAGCAATTGTTGAGGTTTCTGATATTAGACCAGATACCAAAGAGCAAGTAGAATCATTAGGAGGTAAGTTTATTGAAGTTGCAGCCGACAATACCATTAAAGTAGAAGGCGGTTATGTCAAAAGCGTTTCTGATGAGTTTTTAAAAAAGCAGCAAGAAACTGTCGCTAAGCATGTAAAGGAAGCCGATATAGTTATTACTACAGCTTTAATACCGGGCAAAAAAGCACCTCTTTTAGTTACAGAAGAAATGGTTAAAAGTATGCGCTTTGGCTCTGTAATACTTGATATGGCTGTTGAGCAAGGAGGTAATGTTGTTGGAAGTGAATTGAATAAAACTGTTCAAAAACACGGTGTAACCATTATTGGAGAAAGTAATATTCCATCATTATTGCCTATGAATGCAAGCGATTTATACGCAAAAAATATTCAAACATTCCTTTACCATTTGGCTTCAAATGAAGGTTTTAAATGGGAAATGGATGAAGAAATTACCAAGGGGTCTTTGATAGTTCATCAAGGTGAGGCGGTTCATCCTAGCGTGAAAGTTGCTGTTAATGCTTAATCAATAATAAAATTAAATAAATAAATATGGAAGAAATTCTAAACTTAGTAAGCATACATCGCGAGATGATTTATTTTGTGGCACTCTCTATTTTTGTGGGTGTTGAAGTTATTGGTAGTGTTCCTACTGTATTGCACACGCCACTCATGAGTGGTGCTAATGCCATACATGGAGTGGTAATTGTTGGTGCCATTTATGTAATGTTGAATGTTGACACTGAAAATACTTTAGCTTTAATTCTTGGTTTTTTAGCTGTTTTGTTGGGGACACTGAATGTTGTTGGTGGTTTTGTGGTTAC
>JBILPB010000018.1:0-30990 GCA_044374175.1 Bacteroidia bacterium
ATGTAATGTTAAAACGGCTATTCCAAAATTAAAGAAAGAATTGCATGAGGCCAAAGTGAATTTTAATTAAATGATTGCTTTGATTGAATGTGTCTTAAAGTATCGTAAATTAGTTAATTAATTAATGATGTAAAAAATTAGGGCATAAAATGCGCTATTTGATAGATAAACAGTTATGTAATGTAAATTTTAGATAGTATTTTTGGCTAGGATTATCATTTTACAATTAATAATATGTTACACTTTTTTCCGGCTGAGGTTTTTAAACAATTTAAAATAGAACATAAGCTTAAACTTAATTATGCTGTTTCTAATTTTGGTAGAATTGTGAGTTATAAGGATAAGATTGAGGAGGGCCGTTTCATTAAAAATTTTCCTGTTGAGGGATACATTGTATTTAGGTACAAAGTTTATACGCCTGGTGAAAAGGCTAAAACAAAGCATCTTTATGTATACAAACTAGTGGCCGAATATTTTTTACCTAAAACTTCAGAAGATCAGGATCGTGTTTTACATTTAGACTTTAATAAAGGAAACGACTTTGTAGGAAACTTAAAATGGGCCACAACTGCCGAAATGCGGGAGCATCACAAAAAAAGTCCTTTTGTGATTGAGGCAAAGAAAAAGCTGGTACAAATAAGAATCAATGGTGATGGCAATAAGTTAACAACCACACAAGTTATATGGTTAAAAAAGAAATTACTGGATCCAAATCGTAAGACAAGATTGAAATTACTGGCTAAACAATTTAAAGTAAGTGAAATGACCTTACACCGCATTAGAACTGGAGAAAACTGGGGCCATATTAAAGTATAATATAAACAATGGAGCATTTGCAATATCCTATAGGTAAATTTACAGCTGGTCTTTTACACCAGGACGAGGATATAAAAACGTATATTCATCAACTAAGAATATTGCCAGAAGCCTTAAAAAAACTTACAGAAAATCTTTCTGAATCGGAGTTGCGTAAAACATACCGTGAAGGAAGTTGGACTGTAAAACAAATTATTCACCACCTTGGCGAAAGTCATATCAATTGCTATATTCGAATTAAATTAGCACTCACAGAAAATAATCCAACCATAAAACCATACAAGGAAGATTTATGGGTTAAAACAAAAGAAAATGAAATGTTGAGTCATCATGTTTCTCTTCAGTTGATTGAGCATATACATTTAAAAATTGTTTGTCTAGCAGAATCACTTACTGCTGAAGAATTGCAGAGAACCTATGTACATCCTCAATACCAACGTACTTCTCCTATTAGTGATGTATTAGCTTTGTATAGTTGGCATGGAAAACATCATTTAGCTCATATAAATTTGGCTCTTGGCTTGAGTATTTAATTGTTGTAATCCTTTGTTGCCGTGGTCACAAGAAATTATTTGCTCCATTTAAACAGCGCAGGCCGAGTATTAAATTTATTTCTTTATAAATTCTTTCAACCAAGCTAAAGCATCATTTTTATTTGTAAATATTTTGGTGGGTACTTTTGGATCATCGTTTTTTAAGTAAAAATTACCCAATAATTTTTGAGCAATATTATCTACTGCAATAGCATCGGCAATAGTATAAATGTTACCTGCTTTGCTTGCAGAAAAGGTACGTACATCTTCATCAATATTTACAAATTCACCCACATCGATAAAAACTGGTAGTTTTTTACCTTCACTTAAAATGCCCATGGCCTCCAAAACATCCTGAGCGTCTGTTAATTCAATCTCTTGGTTTGATTTTAGATGAATGTGAATAATATTATTTTCTAATAAAGAAACAATTGATTTTTTTAAATTTATAGCACTCATTGTGTTGGATTAGACCAATACAAATTTAATTATACCTAACTTTCAATTCTTACAAATGCATTTAAAATTGTTACACAATTCCTAGCTATTTATAGCTTTTATAGCATCAAAGGACACTGTAAACTTGGTGCCGTTATTATTCTCATACGCCAAATCGCCATCAATTTGATTAACTAAAGAGTTTATTAACTGAAATCCTAAAGATTCAGTGGTTTTATAATCAACTTGTTTTTTTATGCCAACTCCATTATCTGCCACACTCAAAACCACTTTATTGTTTATTTGTTTCAAAGCAATATTTATTTCTCCTTTTCTATCATCTGGAAAGGCGTATTTAAAAACATTAGTAATAAGTTCGTTAACAATGAGTCCGCATGGAATGGCATTGTCTAAATTCAAAAATATAGATTCTACATCTAATTTTAGATCAATGTTTTTATTTAGAGTATAGGTGTTCATTATATTAGAAGTAATACTCTGAAGATACTTAGAGAAGTCAATGTTAGTAAAGTCTGTGGTTTGATAAAGTAAATCGTGAATAAATGACATAGACATAATTCTATATCTAGTTTCCTGTATTAAATCTAAAAATTTAGGGTTCTTTATACTTCTTGTTTGAAGATTTAAAATACTTGAAATTATTTGAAGATTGTTCTTTACCCTATGATGTACTTCCTGTAAAAGAATTTCTTTTTCTTTCAGAGATTTTTTTATTTTTTCTTCGCTTTCAATTCGCTCCGAAATATCACGTGTAAATACTGTTAAGCCTACTACCTCATTACCAATTAGCATAGGGCCGACATAGGTTTGAAACCAAATTTTAGAACCATCTTTATCTAAAGCTTCTGTTTCATAAGTAACAATTTTTTTGGTGGTAAATACTTTTTTATGTGCCTCTCTTATCATTGCATGATAATCTACAGCGATAAAATTGTAAATGGATTCACCAATTAATTCTTCAATTGATCTACCTCCTAATGAGAAATTAATAAATTGTATTTTCTCATTAATGTCAGTTGTCATAATGATTATAGGCGAGTTTTCTACAAGCGAACGGTACCTTTCTTCACTTACTTTTAGTGTGTCATTAATCTTTTTTAATTCACTTATGTTTTCTGATACGCCTATAAGATAAAGAGGATCACCATTGTTATCGCGAACAATAGTTTTTAAAGTGTGAATCAAAACAGGTCCATTTGGTGTCTGAACCGTTTCTTCTGGAATATCTAAAATCTGTTTACTCTCAATGGTTTCAAGGTCTTTTGCTCTAAAGAAATCTGCATCATTTTTTGAGTAGAAATCGTAATCATTTTTTCCAATACATGCTTCAGCTTTTAATCCAAATGTGTTTTCAGCTTGTTTATTCCAGAGAGAGAATCGAAATTCATTTTTAATGTCTTTAGCAAATACAATAACTGGCAAGGTCTCAAGAATTCCAGCCAACATTTTTTCATGGTTTAAAACACGTACCTCCATCTCTTTTCTATCGCTAATGTCGGTATGTGTACCTGCCATTCTTAGTGGCTCATCACTATTCCAATCAATCACTTTTCCGCGCGCAAGAATCCATTTGTAATTTCCGTCCTTACACTTTAACCTATGCTCTACTGCATAGCTGTAATTTTTGTTTTTAAAGGCATTTTCTACTTCTTTAAGTACATGTTCTTTATCTTCAGGATGTAATCTCGATTCCCATTCTTTAAAATCATTTTTAATTTCTTGTTCATCATAGCCAAGCATCCTTTTCCATCTGCCAGAAAAATACACTTCATCTTTTAAAATGTTCCAGTCCCAAATGCCATCATTACTGCCTTCAATAGCAAATTGAAATCTTTCTTCTTGAAAATTTAGTATTTGTTGTTCTTTTAATTTGCGCGTTGTAATATCTTGAAACTTCATTATCAAGTTAATTACATTTTTATGTTCATCCTTTACCGGTAAATATTGAATGTCGTACCAATGAAAAGTTCCATCTTCATGCAAATATTGTTTCTCATATTCAACTTGCTCTCCTGCGATAGCTTTATTCCAATTTTTGGAAAGTGTGATTTTTAATTCTTCAGGAAAGTAATCACGCAAATTGGAGCCTAAAAGAACTTTCTTTTTGAATAACACATGTGTCATTCTTTCGGCTGGAGTATTATAAGAAATAATATCAAGACGCTTATCTAAAAGTACGTAACCAATTCTTGTGTTATCAAATACAGTTTTTAAATTGGCCTTACTTTTAAATTCTGTTTCTTGACTCAATTTTAACGCATCAATGGCATTTTTACTTTCGGTAATTTCTCTAATGATAGCAAGTACATGAGTAATTTTATGATCCTGTATTATTGGTTCAAAATGGTTAACAAACCAACGTTTTTGTTTGCCCGAACTAAATGATGTCTCACAGCTCGATTGCAGTAATTCAATCTTTACTTTATTGAGTCTATCATTAACTACATCATGGAAGGTATTATCAATAAACAGCAATAAATTTTTATTTAACAGCTTGTGCTTGTCAATGCCATTAAAAGTGCTATTCGCTTCAATAATTACATCATCTAAAGCTAACTTTAAAATAGTTAAAGGTGCATGTGCAGAAAATAAAAACTGACTATGAATTGTTGCGCTAACCTCCTTTAAATCGACTTGCTTTTTCATAGTTGAGGCAATCTTAAATTTGTTTTATTGCTTTATTAAACGCTGCTCAAATGTGCTCTGAGTGGTTATTACTTTTATAATGTAAATTCCATTATGCACATTTTTTAATTCTAACTCACTTATTAAAGAAGCATTTCCTTGGTAAGATGTTATAATTTTTCCTGTAATATCTATAAGCGTTATCTGCACTATTGGATGTTGCGATTTTACTATCACATTTTGATTAAAAACAGGATTTGGATATAAGCTTACTTCTTCCGCATTTGCACTCATTGTTGATGAAAGCAGGGTATATAAGGTACTTGTTGTATTTGTAACGATAGCTTCATTAAAATCAAAATAAATGTAAGCTGTGTTGTTTACTGAATTACCCAAAGCAATTGTATTATTAAGTTTAATACGGTATTTTACATAGCCATGACTAGCTACCTCATTGGTATTACTATCCGGTAAATTAATTTGGTTATGGCGAAACCAAAGTACCCCTTCATAATTATTTACAACAACCTGATGACTTGAGCTCAACAATTCAAAAGTGCTTAAATCTAAAAAACTACTAATTGTATCAATAAGCAGCACAGTAAAGGCTGTATCATTACCTGTATTTTGAAAATGAATAGTATACTCTAAATACTCATTATTACTTACAAATGAAGGAAAAATAGTGCTCTCTGAAACTTCTTTCATATTGGGATCATAAGAGCCTGTAATGGTTGAATTCAATACTTTAGCGTTATTTTGAGGTGTCAGATCGCTCGCATTGATAGCCGAAGCACTGCTTTGAAATGTACTTCCCAAAACTGCAGTTACAGCCACGCTATAACTAATAACATAAGAAATACTTTCTCCTGGGTTTAAATTATAAGCTAATGTGGCCGCATTGCCCGTAATATTTATAGCTGCAGGCGTTGAACTATTTATTGTTATTTCAGTATTGTTTAATAATAAATCTATATTTCCACTTTCTATTGTTGTACCAATATTTTGAAGTGTTACATAGGCCACACCATTAAAACCTGGACGAAAAAAACCTGTAACTAAATCTATCACCAAATCGCTTTGGTTAGGAATAGGTTGAAAGGCAAAATGTTTATTAGAATCAACTAGACTCGAAAGCGTTGGAAAAACTGAGGTGTAGCCACTTGGACTATAATTATAATATAATGGCGGATTTACTATACTTGATGTATAGGTACCAGGCCCTACGCCAATAATATAATCACCATTAATAAGTGTAGTTGTGGCAGTTGTTCCATTGCTTAAAGAAAGATTTGCAGCACAATGGATTTCTCCAATATCATACGTGCCATTGCTATTGGCATCGTAAAAAGAATTCCCTGAAATAATATTTGCACTGTCGGTATAAACGGCCACGTAATTAGCACCATTAATCTGTGCGCCTGTTATCGAATAACCGCCAAAACGTGCGCCACTGCCAACATTACCTGTTAAGTAAACTTTAGATGAGGAGGATGCCAATCCCGTGGTATTTAAGGTGGAGAAATTAAAACCATAACAAGCACCACTTGAAACATCGCCATTAATATCCATTTTAATTAAATAAGCAATACTATTTGTTGAAATGCCAGCTGGCAAAGTATTAGCATAAACTAAGTTGTATGTTCCAAACATATTAGAAGTAATACTGTTTGACGTAACTCCACAAATGTAAATATTGTTGTTTTTAATATTTGCACAGTACATGTTCGTCTCTACATCGCCATATTTTTTAGCCCATAAAAAATTACCAGCATTATCAAGTTTTGTAAGATAAGTTGAATAGTAGGGAGCTGTAAGTGAAGTTGCACCAATATTAGCAGTTCCTCCAAAACTTCCTGTTAAAAAAACATCGTTTTGATAAGCCATTACTTCTGTCCTCCACCAAGAACTTAAAGGTAAAGCATGCGCCCATTCAAAATCACCATTGGAGTCCATTTTAATGATAAAATCATTTAAATCAGAACCTGGGGTAGTGAGCACACCAGCGGCATCTAGGTTCATGCTTCCCCTAAAAACGCCTCCAATAAAAAGTTCACTATTAGTGTTCATAGCTAAACTCATACTAAGTTGTGTATTGGTTGGTCCAGAAAGCACCTTGGCGTTTAGCCAGTTTCCACTGTCATCAGCATAGGCAATAAGTACATTACCTGTTGTAGGCGAAACATTACTAGTTCCTACTATTTGAGGTCCAACATTTATAAAGGCTGCCGAAATAGCAATTCTATCAGTACCATTGCCTGTAATTCTATACAAATCGGCATTTCCCGATGATCCACTTGTTGAGCATAAAATAGAATTACTCCATAATACGTTTCCGTTAGGAGCATACTTTACAACAAATGAACGTATACCCGCACTATTAGCTATTGGAAATGGTTGACAATCTAAAAGTGTGGCATTAATTGTATCGCCAAACATCCCTGTAACATAAACATTTGATTGATCATCTGTGTAAATACCACCAATAATGGTTGTGCCATTACAGGTTAAAGTTTTGGCCCAAATAACGGCACCATTATCATCGCGTTTCACAATTAAACTACTTAAGCCACCTTGACTCGAATAGTTTTGCCCATCAATAGCAACAGTACCTGTAAAAGTTGTAGTATTTATTACATTGTTGAATTGATCGGTTGCAATTCTATTCATAAAGCCTAAATAACCAGTCTGATTCTGATTGGTATACGCATTTAAGAAATTTTGAGCATGAGCAATGCCATAGCTCACAGAAATAATATAGATAAAAGTAATTATTTTTTTCATGGTAAAATGGGATATATTATATAAGCAAATATAATATATATAATTGTTTATTAAGCTTATTCATTATGATTTTTAAGTGTAGTTATAAGCAAAAAGCCCATGATGTTATTTACATCATGGGCTTTTTGTTAATTAATTTATAACTATTTTTTAGGTGCTTCTGGCGCAGGAGTTGCGTTTAAGCCTAGTTTCTTTTTCACTAGAGGCATAACATCATCAGCTGGTTCAGAATACAGTAGTGTTCCTTGACTGCTATCAATCACATATTTGTAACCATTCTCTTTTGCTACTTCTTCTACACTCTTTTTTGCCTTAGCTAACATAGGTTCTAATAACTCATTTTGTTTCTTCTGTAAAGATTCTTGCGCAGTTGTTTGGAAGTTACGAATTCTTTCTTCTAAATCAGCAATTTCTTTCTGTTTGTCAGCTTTTACAGGCTCTGTCATAATACTTTCTTTAGAAGTGTATTCTTGCACTTTACTTTCATATTCAGCATTCATGGTGCGCATTTGACCATCAAGTGTTTTGGCATATTCCTGGATGTCGACTTCAGCTTTTTTACGCTCTGGCATTAATAATAATAAATCATTAAGATTAATGTGTGCAATTTTTTGAGCCATTGCACTTCCACTAAAGGTAATTGCAGCTACAGTAAGTATTAAAAACAGTTTCTTCATTAGTTAATTTTTAAATTGATTTTTATATTATATTATTTTGTAGTTCCTTTTTTGTAACCCATGTTGGTTAATACTAAATCGCTTTTATCATATTTAGGATTTGTATATAACATAGTTGTGCCACTTGCTTTATCAAATACAACGGCATAAGTACTTTTTACTGCCATATCTTTAATGGCATTATAAACTTTATCTTGTATTGGTTTTACTAAATCTTGTCTCTTTTTAAATAATTCACCGTCTACGCCAAATTTCGATTTTTGTAATTCCTTAACTTCTTTTTCTTTTGTGATGATTTCGGTTTCTCTTTTTTTCTTCATGTCATCTGTAAGCAAAATTTGCTCTGCTTGAAATGCTTTATAAAGTTTATCTATTTCACTGTATTTAACTTCAATTTCTTTTTGCCATTGCACACTTAAATTATCAACCTGGGCTTGAGCACTTTTGTATTCAGGAATATTACTTAAGATATAGTCAGAATCTACATAAGCATATTTCTGTGCCGATGCTGTAAAAGCAGAAATTAAAACAATACTTGTAACGATTAATAGTTTTTTCATTTTTTCTAAGATTTATGTTAAACACTCATCCCGTTTTTTACTTGAGCGGGCGAAATTAATAAAATCATCTGTATTCTATATAATAAGTTTTAGATGATTTAAATAAGTATTTCAAATGCTGTGCCAAAATGTTAAAATTAAATTGTTATAAATCGCCAATATTAGCTCCAATCGTAAAATGGAATTGCCCTTTTCCATTGCCATTGTTAGCTCTGTTATCCACTTTGTCGAAGCCCCAACCATAATCTAAACCTAGTAAACCAAACATAGGTAAAAACACCCTAACACCAGCACCAGCGCCACGAACCACATCAAAAGGGCTGTACTTTTTATAGTTTACCCATGCATTGCCAGCATCCGCAAAACCCAACACATAAATAGTAGCACTTGGATTTAAACTTAATGGATATCTTAGCTCAAATGAATATTTATTGATGACTACAGATCCAGTACCCAATGAATTGCCAACTGATTGGTCTAAATATCCCCTCAAAGCAATGATTTCTCTGCCATCTAATGCAAAGCCAGTTAACCCGCTTCCTCCAAGATAAAAACGTTCAAAAGGACTAAATCCTAAATTCTTGTTATATGCACCTAAATAGGCAAATCCTAATTTAGTCATCAACACCAGTTTTTTAGCTTTGTCAAGTGGTAAATACCAAGCAGTGGTAAATTTATATTTATAGTACTCCACCAACCTTAATTGATCTGTTTCACGGGTGTAGTAATCTTTTATATTTAATGAAGCATCACGGAATTTACTGTAAGGCGGTGTAAACTGTATAGATGTTGTTACTTGAGAACCACTTCTTGGATAAATAGGACCATCAATAGAATTTCTACTTAAAGCAACTTTGTAACTTGCATTTAAAGCTTGCCCATCGCTAAAAGTAAAAGTTCCTCTAAAGTTTCTTAACTGGTAGTTCGCAATATTTAATTCTTGAAACAAGGTAAAATAATCATCTGGTTTTTTCAATCTTTTGCCTAAGCCAAAGGAAACACCTGTAATAAATAATGTTTGGCGCAAAGGATCGTTTGACTTTAAACCAGTTTGATTTTGGCGGTTGTGATAAACTGTAGTACTAAAGCTATTTGGCTTTTTACCTCCTAACCAAGGCTCTGTAAATGAAGCACTAAATGAGGTGTAAAATCTACCGGTAGTTTGCGCTCTAACACTTAAAGCTTGACCATCGCCAGCTGGCACAGGACGCCAGGCTCCACTTTTAAACATATTGCGTGCCGAAAAATTATTAAACGAAACACCTAAAGTGCCTATTAAACGTCCAGCTCCCCAACCTCCACTCAATTCTAATTGATCACTGGCTTGTTCTTCTACTACGTATTCAATGTCAACAGTGCCATCAGCAGGATTTGGCTTAGGATTTACCCCTAGTTTTTCTGGGTTAAAATAGCGTAATTGAGCTAATTCTCTTTGTGTTCTAATAATATCGGCCCTGCTAAACAACTGTCCAGGTTTGGTGCGTATTTCACGTATAATTACTTTATCATTAGTTTTAGTATTTCCAACTACAGTAACTTTATTAATAGTGGCCTGCTTACCTTCATAAATGCGCATTTCAATATCAATACTATCATTTTCAACCAATACTTCGGTTGGCTGTATTTGAAAAAACAAATAGCCATCATCCATATACAATGAAGTAACATCTCTGCTATCTTGGCTCATATATAAGCGGGCATCTAAAACAGCTTGACTGTATATATCGCCTTTTTTAATGCCTAATATGCCATTCAACTCCGAAGTAGGATGTTTACTATTTCCTACCCAAGAAATATTTCTGAAATAATATTTAGGCCCTTCATTTATTTTTATTTTAATAGAAATTAAACCTGGATTAGAGGTATAAATTGTATCAAATTCGATTTGTGCATCTCTAAAACCCTTGGCATTATACTTATCTATTATTTTTTGTTTGTCACCAATGTAGTTTTCTTCAATATATTTTGAAGCCTTAAAAATATTATACCAATGTTTTTCTTTGGTTTCTTTCATGGTGCGTTTTAGTTTCCTAGCTTCCATGTTTTTGTTCCCTTCAAAGATAATTTTCTCTATTTTAACTTTCTTCTTTTTATCTACTTTGAAAACCAAAATTGTCCCATTTTGAGAGGCTGTATCTACCGTTTGAGTAACATTTACTTCTACATCTAAGTAGCCATTGTCAATATAATATTCTTTGATTGTATTTTTTGAAGTAACAATAAGATTATCTGTTACAATTTTTCCTCTATTCAATTTTATTTTTTCACGTATGTCATCGGCATCGCTCTTTTTTACACCTTTAAAACTAAACTTAGTTAATCGAGGTCTTTCCTCTACATTAATGCTTAAAAAGATAGATTTTCCTGTTACTTTTTCTGCACTTATTGAAATATCGCTAAATAGATTAAGTTCCCATAGGTTTTTAATGGCTTTTGTAATTGATTCACCCGGCACAAATATTTTATCGCCAACAGTTAATCCGCTAGATAAAATAATTACATTTTTATCTAAATAGTCTGTTCCTTGAACCACAACACCGCCAATTTCGTATTCAACCTGAACACTGGTATTTAATTCAACTTCCTGCTCTCCAATTACTTTTTCTTGTGCAAAGCCTGCATTACCAATGAATAGTAACGAGCTTATTAACGCAAGTAGTTTCGAATAAAACCCTAATTTTTTTGAAAATGTCATAATTGTTTTATGAAATAAGCTGTTCGCTGGTCTTTCCAAATCTGCGTTCGCGTGTTTGGTAATCAACAATAGCTTCGAAAAAAGCCGCCCTATTGAAATCGGGCCACAATGTTTCAGTAAAATAAAATTCAGCATAAGCTATTTGCCATAATAAAAAATTGCTAATTCGGTGTTCACCACTGGTTCTGATTAAAAGCTCAGGATCTGGAATGCCCTCAGTGGTAAGGTGCTCATCTATAATTTGATCATCAATATTTTCGATATCAATTTTGCCATCTTTTACAGCTTGCGCAATATTTTTAACAGCCTCAACAATCTCCCATTTTGCACTGTAACTGAGCGCCAATACTAAGGTTAAACCTGAATTGTTAGCTGTTTCAGCCATTGCTTCTTGCAATTGCTCATAGCATTTACCAGGTAGCGACTTTAAGTTTCCAATGGCCAGCAATCTTACATTATTTTTATTCAAAGTAGGCGTTTCGGCCAAGATGGTTTGCACCAACAATTCCATTAAAGCATCTACTTCTTCTTTAGGTCTCGACCAATTTTCAGTGCTAAAAGCATATAAAGTCAAAAATTTTACCCCTAATTCAGCAGCAGCTTCAGTACATTCTCTTACACTTGTAACACCATGTTGGTGCCCATAAATGCGGTGCTCGCCTTTGTTTTTGGCCCATCGTCCGTTGCCATCCATAATTATGGCCACATGCTTTGGCAACTTCGCCAAGTCAATACGCTTATCTTCAATCATGTTGCAAATGTAATTTATTCATTTTTAAATAAAAGCACTTAGTTAATTTTAACGAAAAAGAGTGTGTTTTATTAAAAAAAGAGCGATAATTAAGATTGAAGCAGAAAAAAATGAATTGAAAAACGGATCACTAGGGTAAAATAACTAACATCGATTATCTAGTAATTAGTCAAATCGAAGATTAAATGGCAAAAAAGTTCATTCTTAATAAGTTACTGCTAACTTTAAGGAGATCACTTCGAAAGCGAAGCTTTTTCATTCTATTAATCATTGTAAGCTTTCCCTCGATGACTGTTAGAATTAGCTTAAGCCTTTTATTCCATTTTCAAATTGACACATTTTCAAATTTTCAAATTCAATTGGCACATTGAATAATTGGCACATTGTTAGGCTAGTCCTTCAAAAAACCAAACTTACCGTGGTTGTAGTCTTCAATGGCTTGTTTAATTTCTTCTTCTGTGTTCATTACAAAAGGGCCATAATTAACATAAGGTTCGTTGAGTGGTTCGCCACTAAGTACCAGTAAAATACTCTTTTTTGTAGCTTTAATATGTATTTCGCCAGCTTCGTTTTTTAGCTGCACATAATTATTTTCGGCCACTTGCTGGTTGTTAATCGTGATTCCTCCATCGATAACCAAAATGCCAGTATTATAACTTGCCGGGAGGCTAAAATCAACTGCAGCGCTAGCGTTTAAATGAATATCATACATGTGCACGGGCGAATAAGTGCTTGCCACGCCTTTAATTCCTTTATATTCTCCAGCAATAACATGCACTGCACCCATGTTATTTGGTAATTTATAGTTTGGTTTGGCATGATGCATAATGCTTTGATACTTGGCTGGCACCATTTTATGCTTTTTAGGAAGATTAATCCATAACTGCACCATTTCAAAGGCGCCACCTTTTTTATTGGTTGTTTGTTCGTGATATTCCTTATGCAAAACACCCGAACCTGCTGTCATCCATTGCACGTCACCTGGATTGATGATTCCGTGATTCCCTTTGCTATCGTGATGTTCAACACCACCTTTATAGGCAAAAGTTATTGTTTCAATTCCTCGGTGAGGATGCACGCCAACACCTTGGGATATTTCCGATGGTGGAAAATTTACTTCGGCATTAAAATCGAGTAAAAAGAAAGGGCTCATGCGCTCTTCAAAGCCTTTCCCATTCGGAAAAAAGTTCATTACCTTAAAACCATTTCCTACCATGTGCGTGTTTGTTGGCGAGTATACACCTTCAATGCCACGGTATTTACTGTTTGCAAAATTTTTAGCTGCTTTAATTGTACTGTCAACACTAGCAGTAAGCAATACCAGAAAACTACCTCCGAGGCCTTTTTTGATGAAGTCTTTTCGTTCCATTACCATAACTTTTAAATTATTTGATGAATAAACAAAATTTAAAAAAACATGTTTCCCACTTTTTTAAATTCCTTAAAGCAAAGTAAAAATTTATTTTTTGATACTTCTCAGAAGTTCATGAAGCGGCAATTGGCCTATGGTTGTAATAATACCTTATTGAAAAAAAGTAAAATTAAAATTAAGAATTTCAATTAAATAATCATTATTTGACTTGCTAAGAATGCTTTCGAGAAGCAGGGTTTCTTTGTTATAGAAGTAAAAACGCTGATTTTTCATAGAGGAATTTCTATAATATTTTTCTTCAGTTAAACTAGTTGCATCATAGGTATATCTTGTGCTTTCCTTTAAATCACCTGCCGCATCGCTTGAGTAATAAGATTCCAACACTCTTCCTTTATCATCAAAAGTATTGGTGTAATTTATTCTAACACCGGTGGTGGTAAAGGTGTAATCTTGCGCTTTTAATAATTTCTTTTTGCCTTCAAAATACAAAATGCCTTCTTTATAAATGAGGTTATTGTCATTCAAAAACTTTTTTCTGGTTTGATTATCATTGATAATTTCATAACGATAACTTTCGCTTTGCATGACGGTTTGCTGCCCTAATTTAAAGAACCTGAAATCATCACTCAGATTGGTTTCCTGACACACTAAAAATCTTGTTACCTGATCGTATTCATCGCTGGTTTCGTAGGTAGCGGAATAGCGTCCTTTATTGAAAGTTCTTGCAATATGCACACGCGAATCTTTATTGTAATAATGAAAAATAAATAAACTGTCATAAGTATATTCCTGCCTGGTTACTTCAACAAATGACTCAATTTTGCCTTGGCGGTTGTATGTAAAAATATATTTTTTCCCTGTTTTTTCTATGCGTGCATTATCACGTTTAATCCCAACTTCTACTTCTATGGTTTGAATTTTTTTCTCAACATGAATTTTGTTTGGATACAAACGGTCAATTGTATTTGAAATCCACTCTTGTTGCTGATTAATTTGAGCTGTTGCGCCTAATGCAAAGCAACACAGCCACAATATGATTTGAAGTTGAAATGCGCGAATTTTATTTTGATACACTTTTTTTTATTTTAAAAATTCAAATATCTGATAAAATAATATACGACTTATAATTTTTCAAAAGCAGTTATTAACTCAGTATGGTTATTAAATGGCAAACTACATACTTTATCGGCACACAAATAAAAGTAATTCTTGTTTTTTTTATCCTCAACAAAGGGAAGAGTTGACTCATTGTAAACACAATAGGGGAACAGATTTATTTGATGTTTATGAATTAGTGCCATAACAGTTGTTTGATAGTCTTTTTCGGGAATGGCAATTTGAAGTAATGGTTTATCAAACTTTAAAAGTAATAAAGCCCAACAAGCGTATGCACTTCCATAATTAGTAATTGCATCATAAAAATGCGTGCACATTTTTTTAGCCATTTCGATATACATTTCCTCTTCAAAATAAATGCCTAATTCAAATAAAACATTTGCTATTATTGCGTTTGATGATGGTATTACATTGTCTTGTACTTCTTTTTGACGAGCAATGAGTGGAGTATCATGTTTGCTGTTAAAATAAAATAAGCCATCTTGTTCATCGTAAAAATTATCAATAGCCTGCATTGCTAATTCTTTTGCTTTCAAAAGCCATTTTTCTTCGCCACAGGCGATGTACAAAGTAATAAAACATTGCGCAGTAAAAGCATAATCTTCTAAAAAACCATTGATTGTTGATTGACCATTTTTATAGGAATGATAAAGCATTTTTTTATCGTAAATCTGATGAGCCATAATAAAATTGGCATTCTTTAATGCTGTATCAAGATAATCTTTTCTCTCCAATGCTAAATAGGCATCAACATAACCCTTAAGCATCAAAGCATTCCATGAGGTTAATGTTTTGTCGTCAAGTCCAGGAGCAATTCTTTTTTTTCTGTATGAGATTAAATTATCTTCCCACTTTTTCTTATTTATTTGTAAATCTATACTATTGATGTTATTTGCCTCGCAGAATGCTGTATCATCCAGAGCCCGCAGTAAAATATAATTATCATGCTCCCAATAACCATTTTCATTTACGTTGTAATACTTGCAAAATAGGTCAAAATGGCTACCTAATAAAGATTGTAATTCTTCTTTTTTCCAAACATAATATTTGCCTTCTTCCCCTTCGCTGTCGGCATCTAAAGCAGAGTAAAACTGTCCTTGATCACCAGCTAATTCATCACCAATAAATTCAAGTGTTTTTTCGATAACTAATTTATATTGCTCATTGCTTGTAATTAAGTAGGCATTACTATATAAGGAAACCAATTGCGCATTATCGTAAAGCATTTTTTCAAAATGAGGAACCTTCCATACCCCATCAGTACTATAGCGCGAAAATCCACCCGCAAGTTGATCAAATATGCCTCCCATACTCATTTTATCAAGTGTGGTAAAAACATGAGAAAGGATTTCCTTTTCAACATTTAAATCACCGTAAATAAGTAAAAATTGATAATTGCAAGGCATTGGAAATTTTGGAACTCTTTGTGTTCCTCCATCAATTAAATCAAAGTGCTTTTTCCATTGTGCGGTAGATGCTGAAAGCAAGGCTTTAAAATTGGTTTCAATGGTATCGGGTAAATTATAAATTTGAGTTTGTTGTATCCCTTTTGTAAGTCTGTTGGCATACTCTTCCATAGCTAACATATTTGTTTCAAAAAGGTGCTGCAAATTTTCGAGTACCGACATCCATTTTTCTAAAGGAAAATAAGTGCCGCCAAAAACGGGTCTTCCATCAGGAAGATTAAAACAATTTAAAGGCCAACCACCTTGACCGCTCATTAACTGCAAAGCCTGCATATAAACTGCATCGATATCAGGACGTTCCTCCCGATCAACTTTAATACAAATAAAGTACTTGTTCATTAGACGTGCTGCTTCTATGTTTTCGAAGCACTGCTTTTCCATTACATGACACCAATGGCAGGCACTGTAGCCAATGCTAACCAAGATTAATTTATTTAGAGTTTTTGCTAAAGCCAGTGTTTCATCATTCCAGGCACGCCAATTTACGGGGTTATGGGCATGTTGCAGTAAATAAGGACTTGATTCATGCAACAGCAAATTAGCCATGTGATAACGGAATTATTTTTTTTTAAAATAATAAACTTGTTTCTATTGCAAGCTTTTTTATAAAATAACTTAGATAAACTTATCGCCTTTGGTCATTTTTACATCATTAACAAACTGACGTATTTGCTGTTCGTTTTCTTTTTTACAAATAAGTAAAACATCCTTGGTGTCAACAATAATATAATCTTCAAGCCCTTCAATCACTAAAAGTTTTTGTTTTGGTGCACTAATAATGCATTTTTCTGAATTGTACATTAGTGCATTTTTATTGATCACAGCATTCTGTTTGTCATCTTTATGGATGTGTGTATATAGTGAACCATAAGTGCCTAAATCGCTCCATCCTATAATAGACGAACGAACATAAACATTTGAAGCCTTTTCCATCACACCATAGTCTATAGAAATATTTTTACAAACACTGTACAACCCTTTTATAAATTCAATTTCTTTATCAGTGTTATATAAACTATCGCCTTCCTTAAATAGCACAGCAGTTTCGGGCATGTGCATTTCAAATGCTTTTAAAATACTTTTGGCTGACCAAATAAAAATACCCGAATTCCACAAGAAATCGCCACTTTGCATAAAAAATTTGGCCATTTCAAGGTCTGGCTTTTCGGTAAAAGTTTTTACCTTTTTAATTCGTTTGTCAGTTTCTGCAGCAGTACTTTCAATAAATTGAATATATCCATAACCTGTATCAGGCCTTGAAGGTTTAATGCCAAGTGTAACCAAACAATCTTCGGTATTGGCTTTGCGAAAACATGAATTTATTGCTTTTACAAAGGTTTCTTCTTTTAAAATTAAATGGTCGGCAGGAGAAACAACAATTTTTGCGTCTGGATTTTGCGCATTTATTTTGTAGCATGCATAGGCAATGCAAGGTGCTGTATTTCTGCGAGAAGGTTCAAGCAAAATTTGATTATCCGACAAGTTCGGTAACTGCTCCTTTACAAGGTCTTTATAAATGTCGTTGGTTACAACTACAATATTTTCGGCAGGGCAAAGTTTTAAGAACCTTTTATAGGTCAATTGCAACAGGGTATCCCCCAATCCAAGAATATCAATAAATTGTTTTGGATAGTTGGTTCTACTCATAGGCCAAAAGCGGCTTCCAATGCCACCAGCCATAATTACACAGTAATTATTTTTCATCTTTTTTTTTAACAAGGCGCAAAGATAATTTTTATAAGATAACTTCCTTAAACTAAATAACTTTTAAGTTTATTGTGATTTATTATTGAGAGAGCTTAGCAAATGCAGCACTTAGCTTGGAAATCATAGCAGGAATTACACTCGCCTCGCAATTGCCAACTGAAATTCGGTACCAACTTGAGTCATTTTCGGTCCCGAATGCACTAAAAGGAACCACTGCAAAACTAGCATGGTTTAGCAAGAATGATGTAATTTGACTTGTTTTTTCGATTAATTCGCCATTTGGCAGAATGTAGCCTTTTAAATTGATATTTACGGTAAGGTATATTGCCGCTTGAGGTTGAATAGCATCAACAGGATAGCCCTCTTTTTTTAGTGAATTAAAACCAATGTATAGTTGTTCAAGAGCGTTGAAAAGATTAGCTTTTAATTTTTCTATGTAGGAATCAATATCATCATTGTTTTTTAAATAGTTGGCCACTGCAACTTGCTCTGCCTTTGGAGCCCAAGCTCCAATGTGTCCTAAAACAGATTTCATTTTATCAATTACTCTTTTAGGGCCAAAGGTCCAGCCTACACGCACACCGGTTGCAGCAAATGCTTTTGATAATCCATCAATAAAGATGGTATACTCTTTCATTTCTGGTCGCAAGCTAACGGGGTTGTAATGCACAGTATCGCCATAAGTTAACATCCAGTAAATTTGATCGTACATCAGGAATAGCGGCTTTTCATCTGGGCCACGTCTTTTGTTTTCCTCTAAAATAAGGTCACATATTTCAGTTAAAGTTCCCTCACTAAATACAGTGCCAGTGGGGTTTAAAGGACTGCACAAGGCAATCATGGCGGCTGTTTGCAGATGAGGTTTAATATCATTTGCAGTAGGCATAAAATTATTTTCAGGCAATGCTTCAATAATTATTTGTTGTGCCTGATGTAAGTGACAGTAATGAATATTATTCCAGGAAGGAACAGGAAAAATTACTTTTTCACACGGATTCACTAAGGTTAAGAAGGTAGCATAAATGAGCGGTCTTGCTCCACCTGCAATAAGTATTTCATTAGGATCATATTCAAGCTTGCCGTAATGGTTTAAAAATTGCGCTACCTGCTCTCTTAGAGAAAGCATACCATCGGCTGGTGGATAATTTGTTTCATCGTTGAGATAAGCTTGATTAATGTATGATTTTAACTGCTGAGGTATAGGATACAGTTTCGAATTAAAATCACCTATGGTAAGGTTATATATTTTTTCACCTTGTTTAATTTTATCGTTGATTTCGCCCGCTAACTTAATAATTTCACTTCCAATGAGCTTTTCAGCTTTTTCGGAAACCTTTAGTTGCTTTACTTCTGTTAACATATAATTTTCTCTTTTCTTAATTACAAATTTAGGTACTTAGCATTGAAATAGCAATAAAAAAAAAGGCTGTTCCCATTGGAAACAGCCTTTTTTTTAAAATTAAAAATACTATTTAGAAACAGTAAATTTGATTGTTTGTAATTTATCACCAAAAGTAACTCTTGCAAAATAAATTCCTGATTCGATGTTATCAGTTTTAATTCTGAAATTAGTTTCGCCAGCATTAACTGCTTCAATTCTTTCAGTTACTACCAATTGACCTAAAGCATTTACAATTTCTATGTTTCCTGAATTACTCACGTCACTAGAAATATTTAAAACTAATACATCAGCTACTGGGTTAGGATACACATGAGCAACAAAACCATTGCTTAAATTATTTAATCCAGATGGTGCTTTGTTAGCTAAAGCAGCTTGGTAAATTTCTTTAGTAGCAACATTTTGAACAAATGCAACTACTTCTAAGTTACTCATTGAAGTCCATAAGTCATAGCTATTTTGAGCAGGAACAGTTCCTGGAATAGTAAAAGTGTAAGATTCAGTTTTGTTTACAACTGTTCCATCTATTAAATTTGTTAAAGCAATACCATTTCCGTCAGGTAACATTTTTCTAGTAATATGATGAAAAACATCTTGTGTAGTTGTACTTGCAGCATAGTCGTACTCTTTTTCCATTACAGAGATAAACATTTTTGTTCCTGAAGGCACAGAGATGTGAGGAGTTAATGAAACGTTAACAGTAATAGAATTACCACTGATTGCAGAAGTTGCACTTAAACTCATTACAGCAGGATTACCAAATCTTGAAGTGTTTAATTCTGTTTGATCATAGGTTTGCATTGCTTTACCATCAATATATCCATCAGGAATACCACCTACATTATAGTAACCTCTACGAGTATCGCCATCAGCATTAAAACTTGGATCATTTCCTGGAGCTGGCCAATCCATTTGATACTTAACAGCCGTTAAATTAGCAAAGCTTGGCGTAACATCATTCGTAAAGTTTGCAGCTAATAATGGATCGAATGTAGCATTTAAGCTAGCACAAGGAGCACAGGTTGAACTGGTGAATTCTTCAACACAAGCAACTCTTGTTACTAATTGAGATGCAACCATAACTGTACCTGTAATTTGATCATTGGCTGTATTTAAATCTGTACCACCGTTTATATTAGTCGCCCATACTTTGATCGTGTGATTTCCAACGGGACCAGCTATCCAAGGTGTAGTAAATGAATAATTATAAGTTCCGCTAATTGCAGCGATATTTAAACCAGTTAAGTTTTGAGTTACAGGTGTATTTGCATCAACTTGATAATTAATAGTCATTGAGGTAACAGCTGCTGAACCATAGTTGAACATAGTTCCGGTCACTGGTATGCTAGAGCCATTACCAGCAAAGCTTGGTAAATTTAAAGCTATAGCACTCATGTCAACTGCTAATGGAGACACAATTGAAACATTGTCAAGATTCAAAAGAAACATATCGTTTGAATTGTTTTGAAATGCAATATACACTGTACTACCTGAAAAAGTTGCTAAATCAACATATTTAGTTGTATAAGTAGTAGGCGCTGCAGCTTCACTAAAAACTGGTGTAGTTCCAAAATCAGCAACAGTATTGCCTGTGGTGCTTACATATACTTTGTATCCATCAGGATAATTTGGATCTTGTGCTTGAATATCAAACTTAAGTACTGCTGGACCAGCAGGAATAGTAATAGAAGGTGAAACTAACCAATCATTTGCCACACCAGCAGGAGTATACCAACTTGTAGAAGTAACCTGATTACCAGTACCTGAAGGACCTCCGGCACGCACTGCCCATGCATTGGTTCCCATAATGGTTGCTACGTTGGTTGCCACAACTTGACCATCCACATCGTATTGAACCCAACCAGCGGGTAAAGTTGTACCTGCGTCAAAGTTTTCAGAAAAAATTTGTGCTTGCGACTTTAAAGAAGCAAAAGACAAACATAAGCATGAAACAATTGTAAAGACTTTTTTCATTTTGTATTATTTATGTGTTAAAATTAATTGAACGAAAGTACGTTTAATTTTTAAAAAGGCAAAAAGATTTAACTTTTTTTTCTTAGGTAATTGTAAATCAATTGTTTAATTCGGATGGAGTTTTTTAGCGAAATGTAAGACCAGGCAATTAAACAACCGATTGTATTGGCAATAAAATCGAACAAATCAGCTGTTCTATCTTCAAAAAATTCTTGTTGCATAATTTCTAAGATGCCACCGTAAGGTATACTTAGACATAAGGCGTAAACAAGGGCATTTTTTCTATTTGGTGTTTTTTTGGCAGCACGGTAAATTAATATTACCAAAACTAAAAAAATAAACGCATGTACAAATTTATCGAAACTAAGTAATTCTAATAAAGAAATATGCGGAATATCCTTTCCAGGCAATGCGCATAAAAAAGCAATGAATAAAGCCCAAATTATGGGCGGTGCTAATATTTTAAACGACTTAAACAAACAAATTGTATTGTTTTATCTAGTTAGTGACCTATAAGTTCTTTGTATTGATCTGCAGATAATAATTCTGATAATTCAGCAGTATTTCCGATGCTCATTCTAATCATCCAACCATTGCCATAAGGGTCTGTGTTAACACTTTCTGGATTACTATCTAAACCTTTATTTACTTCTAAAATAGTACCACTGATTGGCAAAAACAAGTCAGAAACAGTTTTAACAGCCTCAACCGTGCCAAAAACAGCCTCTTTTTCTAAGGTTTCGCCATCAGTGCTTATATCAACATAAACAATATCACCCAATTCGCCTTGAGCAAATTCAGTAATGCCTACAAAGGCCTCATTGCCTTCTATTTTAATCCATTCGTGATCTTTTGTGTACTTTAAGTTTTCAGGGAAATTCATATTTGTTAGTTTTTATTTTACAAACGTATAAAAAAAAATGATTAATAAGTTGAGATTCTAAATTTTATTAACGACCAATTGAAACATTTTAAAAATGAATTTAATTGAGTAAAAAAAATAAAATTAGAAAGGCTTTTAAACTATATACAAAAAAAACTTTTTAGCGACAATTTAATGTAGATTGCCATCCGGAAAATAAGTGAATATTAATTGAACAAAATACTATTTCAATTTTATTTAGCTTTGTGCGCCTTAAAAAAAATTATATGATAGTTATTACGGGTGCTGCTGGTTTTATTTCAAGTTGTTTGGTTGCTAAGCTAAACAGTAATGGTTTTACTGATTTGGTGCTGGTTGATGATTTTTCGTTAGTTGCAAAAAATAAGAACTGGGAGCAAAAGAAGTTTAGGTTACTTGTGCCTAGGAATAGTTTTTTTGATTGGTTAAAAGACAATCAGCAACAAGTTGAATTTATTTTTCATTTAGGAGCAAGGACAGATACAACAGAATTTAATACTTTAGTTTTTGACGAATTGAATTTGAATTATACTAAACATGTTTGGCAAGCATGCATTAATTACAATATTCCTTTAGTATATGCTTCATCGGCTGCTACTTATGGTGCTGGCGAGTTTGGTTATGATGATGATGAATCAAAAATTAAAGATTTAAAACCTCTTAATCCTTATGGAGACTCAAAAAATGAGTTTGATAAATGGGTTTTACAACAAGTTGATAGACCTTTGTTTTGGGCAGGGTTGAAATTTTTTAATGTTTATGGACCCAATGAGTTTCATAAAGGAAGAATGGCATCGGTCGTTTTTCATGCATTTAATCAAATAGAAAAGAATAGGAGTATGAAACTTTTTAGAAGTCATAAAGCTGAATTTGAAGATGGCGCTCAACTCCGTGATTTTATTTATGTTAAAGATGTTGTGGATGTTTGTTATTTTTTAATGCATTTACGCAAGCACAGTGGAATATATAATTTAGGAACAGGCAAGGCACGTACTTTTAGAGATTTAGCATCGCAAACTTTTAAATCAATGAAAAAAACTGAAGATATTGAATTTATTGACATTCCTGAGGATATCAGACATACTTATCAATATTTTACTGAAGCAAATATGTCAAAATTAAAGCAGATAGGTTATCATAATAATTTTTATAGCTTAGAGGATGGTATTGATGATTATGTTCAAAATTATTTAATGCAAAATCGTTATTTATAATTGTAGTTAAAAATAATGAAAAAAATTACCGCATATAAATCAGATAAACCAAGTGCAAAGCAAACTGCTGCTTTGATTGCCCAATTAAAATTGTTTAATTTTAAGTGGTGGTTAAAAGTGATTGATAGTTTGTGGCAACAGCGCGTTGTAAGATATTTTTTTGCGGCTGCAACCGCAACTGTTGTTGATGTGCTAGTTTTTTGGATTGTGTTCAATAAAATATTACATCAACAAAACCATGATTTATTTGGTATGATAGTTTTAAAAGCACCAACTTTATCGCTCATTTGTGGATTTAGCTGTGGTTTAATAACCAATTTTATGATTACTAAATTTTTTGTATTTAATCAGTCGGAAGCAAAAACAAGGTGGCAATTATTAAGATTTATTATGGTGGCGATTATTGTTTTAATATGTAACTATTATTTTATGTGGTTTTTAACTGCACAATTACATTGGTATGCAACAATTTCGCGAGCTGTTTCGGCAGTTACCATAGGCGTTTTTAGTTTTACAGCTCATAAGTTTTTTTCGTTTAAATTATAAGTCAGGGTTATAAATGTTGGATGCAACCGAAATAAAAGCTTTTTTAGATGCCAAGGACAAGAAGGGTTTGAAAGCCTTTTTAGCGGATTATGGTGCCGAAGAAATTGCGGACTTACTTAATCACTTGGATGAAGAAAATTTATTACTTGTATTTAAAGCAATTGATCGTGATTTAGCTTTTGCTACCTATGAACTTTTAGATATTAACTTTCAGATTGCCTTACTTGATTTATTGCCTAATAAACTGGTAACACTCATTATCAACGACATGAGTCCAGATAAAAGAACGGCCTTGTTTCAAGAGTTAGACAACGAAATGCTCAACAAACATTTGAAGTTACTTACTTTAAGTGAAAGGACCGTAGCACTCAATTTATTAGGCTATCCAGAGAATTCTATTGGGCGTTTAATGACACCAGATTATATTGCCGTTAAAGCAAATTGGACTGTTAATGACGTGCTTAGTTACATCAGAAAGTATGGTGAAAATTCTGAAACACTGAATGTAATTTATATTATTGATGATAAAGGGATTTTGGTTGATGATATCAAAGTCAGAGAAATATTAATTGCTGATCCTCAAACGCAGTTGCAAGAGATCATTGACGGAAGATACACTGCCTTGTCTGTGTTGGATGATGAAGAGGTTGCTATTAATGTTTTTAGTAAAAATAACAGAGTAGCACTTCCTGTAATTGATAAAAACGGGTTGCTTTTAGGAATAGTGACAATGGATGATGTTTTGCGCCTTTCAAAACAAGAGGATACAGAAGACATTCAAAAACTGGGAGGTGTTGAAGCCCTGGAAGAACCATATATGGATGTACCTATTCCATTAATGATTAGAAAAAGAGCTGTTTGGCTTATTGTATTATTTTTTGGAGAATTGTTAACAGCCACTGCTATGGCTTATTTTGAAGATGAGATAGCGAAAGCAGTAGTTTTAGCGCTTTTTGTTCCACTTATAGTTAGTAGTGGAGGAAATTCTGGTTCGCAAGCTGCTACGCTTATTATAAGAGCAATGGCCTTAGGGGAAATTACAATAAATGACTGGTGGCGTGTATTAAAAAGAGAAATAGTGTCGGGCTTTGCCCTTGGGCTTATATTAGCTATTATAGGTTTTATTAGAATAGGGATGTGGAACTATTTTACACATGTTTATGGAGTACATTGGATAGGCATTGCAGCCACAGTTAGTTTTTCATTATTAGGCATTGTAATGTGGGGTACTTTAATGGGCAGTATGTTGCCTATTGCACTTAAAAAATTAGGTGCCGATCCAGCCACTTCTTCAGCTCCATTTGTTGCTACACTGGTTGATGTTACAGGACTGGTTATATATTTTACTTTTGCTTTAATTTTTTTAAAAGGAACTTTATTGTAAAAATATTGTTTAGCATTTGTATAGGAAGAAGAAAAATCAAATAACTTTGAATCAAATTAAAATCAACAAGTATGTTATCTAAAAAAATCGAAACAGCTATCAATAAGCAAATAGAATTAGAAGCGGCCTCCTCGCAATTGTATTTATCTATGGCTTCATGGGCAGAAACTAAAAGTTTTAATGGAGTTGCAGCTTTTTTGTTTAAACATTCAGATGAGGAACGTTTTCACATGATTAAGCTTGTTAAGTTTGTAAACGAAAGAGGTGGAAATGCCTTAATTCCTGCCTTAAAACAACCGGATAAGGAATTTAAAACATTGAATGTAGTGTTTGAACAAATTTTAAAGCACGAGATCTATGTATCAAACGAAATCAATAAGATGGTTGACGTTTGTCTGCAAGAGAAAGATTACACTACGCACAATTTCTTGCAATGGTATGTTTCAGAACAAATTGAAGAAGAGTCATTAGCGCGCAATGTACTTGATAAATTAAAATTGATAGGGGCTGATAAAGGAGGTATTTATTTCTTTGATCGCGACCTGGGTGCTATGGCTGCAGCCACTATTTCTAATGAGCAAGGCGGAAGTAAAGCTTAGCATAAATATTTTTAATTTATTTAAGGCCTTGATTATGTGATAATTAAGGCCTTTTTTTTGTGATTGCTGGGACATTTAATTCAGTTTCGATTAAATATTTTCAATAAAAGTTAAACAAAATTGTAATCTTTGTGTTTGAAAAATCAAACCGCAGAAAATAATTAAAATAATTTCATTTTGTCTACATACTCAATAAAAGATTTAGAGCGCATTTCGGGGATTAAGGCGCATACCATCAGGATTTGGGAACAGCGCTACAATATTATTAGTCCAAACAGGACTGACACCAATATTAGAAATTATAACGATGAAGATTTAAAGTCTATACTCAACATTGGAATTTTAAATAATTCTGGTTATAAGATTTCAAAAATTGCCAAAATGCATAAGGATGAAATTACTGCCTCTGTTTTAGAGATTACAGGCAATAATTATGACCCAAATGTGCAGATTGATAATTTAATTATTGCCATGTCAGAAATGGATGAAGATAGGTTCGAAAAATTTTTGACTGCAAACATTGTTAGATTTGGATTCGAGAAAACCTTTTTGGAAGTTTTACATCCTTTTATGGCAAAAGTTGCTATTTTATGGATCACTAATTCGATTAATCCTGCACAGGAGCACTTCATCTCTAACCTGGTTCGACAGAAATTAATAACAGCCATAGATGGTGCTGATTATAAAGGCGATAAAGAAACAAAGAAGGTATTACTTTATTTGCCAGAAAACGAATTGCATGAAATTAATTTATTGTTTGCCAATTTGTTTTTAAAAACACACGGTTTTAAAACTATATATTTAGGTCAGTCTGTGCCATACGCTGACATCAAAATGGTTTGCAATTTGCACAAACCACACTATATTTTGACAGTTATAACATGTTCTTTGATGGATATAACCATTGAGGATTACATTAAACAGCTTAGTAATGATTTTAAAGAGCAAAAAATCGTTGTTTCAGGCTATCAATTCTTACACAACGAAATAAAATTACCTCATAGCGTAAAATTATTTAATTCTCCTAAAGAGTTGTTGAGCATAGTATCTTAAACATGCTCCATTATTTTTAAGATTAAATTTTATAGGAAAAGGTACAATTTGTAACATCAATACATTGGTAGGTATGATACTTTGTCAAAATATGTTGTACTATTTATGATTTTCATTATTGGAGAGTACAAAAACAATAACTCTCTGTTTTGTTTGATATTAATGTCAACCCTAAATATTTCCTTTCAAAATCAAGGTTTCTTATTTGGCTAGTATTCAGGTCTTTATTAAAAGAGTGTTTAAGAAAGAAGAATAAAAGCTAAACAAAAGTATAAATATTGTTAATATATTTTTTATATTGTTTAATAAAAGCGTATATTTGTTAAACAAAAAAAAGATACCATGTCAACACTCGAATTCAACAATCAAGTTTTAAATTTTAAGTCCGCATTGGGCTATTTTGCTTTAAGTTTAACTTCTAATACAGAAGACGCTAAAGATTTACTTCAGGATACTATGGTAAAGGCAATAGTATATAAGGATAAATTTACTGATGCCACCAATTTAAAGGCTTGGTTATATACTATTATGAAAAATACCTTCATAAATAATTACAGACGATCTGTGAAGGTAAATCAGATCATAGATAATACCAAAGACTTGTATTTTATGAACATCCCACAAAACAGTGGTGTTTCATCCCCAGTATCTCAGATCTCTATTAAAGATATCAATAAAGCCATTGATAGCCTTAATGACGATTTAAAATTGCCCTTTCAAATGTTTTTTGAAGGATTTAAGTATAAAGAAATTGCCGATCGCTTTGATTTGCCTATTGGGACAGTAAAAAGCAGAATTTTTTTGGCAAGAAAACAATTGATGCAAGAGTTGAAAGATTTCAGATAAATAGCTAAATTTGCAAATCAAGCTCTTTATCAACAAAGAAAATGAATAAAAAAAAAGTTGTAGTAATTGGTTCGGGCTTTGCAAGTCTCTCTGCGGCTTGCTTCATGGCCAAAAATGGGCATGAGGTTACCATATTAGAAAAGAATCACACACCAGGAGGACGGGCTAGAAAATTTGAGGTTGATGGTTTTTTATTTGATATGGGACCAAGTTGGTATTGGATGCCAGATGTGTTTGAAAGATTTTTTGCGCAATTTGGAAAGAAAGTAGAAGACTACTACAATTTGGTGAGGTTAGACCCATCTTATCAGGTAATTTTTAATGAGAATGAAAAGTGGAGTATTCCAAAAAATGTTGAACAATTAGCAGCATATTTAGAAAATATAGAAAAAGGCGCAGGAATACAACTGTATTTATTTTTAGAAGAAGCGTCAGTTAAGTATCAAGTTGGTATGAAAGATTTGGTATTTAAGCCTGGTAGAAGTTTAAATGAGTTTATGAGTGTTGATTTTTTTAAAGGGCTCATAAAGCTTGATTTATTTACTTCACACAGTAAACATGTAAGGAAATATTTTAAAGACCCTAAGATTATTAGTTTGCTTGAATTTCCGGTACTATTTTTAGGCGCTAAGCCTCAACAAACGCCAGCCTTGTACAGTTTAATGAATTATGCTGACATTAAATTGGGCACCTGGTATCCTATGGGTGGAATGAATAAAATTGTTGAAGGAATGGTAACTTTAGCTGCCTCATTAGGCGTTAAAATAATATGCAACGAGGCAGTGAATGGTTTTGATATTGAGCATGGTGTAGTTAGTCATGTAAAAACGGTTAACTCAAAGCATGCATGCGATATTGTAATTGCCGGAGCTGACTACCATCATGTCGATCAAGAATTACTGGATGCACCATTTAGAAATTATAGTGAAACATATTGGGACAAGCGTGTTATGGCTCCTTCATCACTTTTATTTTATTTAGGGATAGATAAAAAATTAGACAATTTACAACACCATAATTTGTTTTTTGATGAAGACTTTGGGCAACATGCCATAGAAATATATGACCAACCACAATGGCCTACAAAGCCCTTGTTTTATGTGAGTTGTCCTTCTGTAACTGATCCAGATGTTGCACCAGTTGGGAAAGAAAATTTATTTATTTTAATTCCAGTAGCTCCCGGCATCGAAGATACGGACGCTACACGCGAAAAATATTTTAAGATGGTGATGCAGCGATTGGAGCGCTTAACAGGGCAAACAATATTACCACACATTATCTTCAAGAAAAGTTATGCGCACAATGATTTCATTGCTGATTATAACTCATTTAAAGGAAATGCCTATGGTTTAGCCAATACCTTAAATCAAACCGCTATTTTAAAACCAAGCATAAAAAGTAAGAAACTGAGTAATTTATATTTCACCGGACAATTAACTGTGCCCGGGCCGGGTGTTCCTCCTTCTCTAATTTCTGGAGAAGTTGTAGCGAATGAAATCATTAAAAATTTATCATTATAATAAATGGACCAGATTGCCTTATATAATAAAAACAGTTTTAAGTGTAGTAAGATAACTACACAAAACTATAGCACCTCTTTTTCATTAGGGATACTTTCTCTCAATAAAAAATTTCGTGATTCTATTTATGGCATATATGGATTTGTGCGCTTTGCAGACGAAATAGTTGATACCTTTCATGATCATCAAAAGCAAGAATTGATTGAAAGATTTGAGCAAGATACTTTTACTGCAATTAATGAAAAAATCAGTTTAAATCCCATACTGCATAGTTTTCAATTGGTTGTGAACCAATATGGAATTGAGTTAACATTGATTAGTCAATTCCTGAAAAGTATGAAGATGGATTTGCAAGAAAAAGATTATGAGCAGCAAAGCTTTGAAACTTATATTCTAGGTTCGGCCGAGGTGGTTGGATTGATGTGCTTGCGCGTGTTTACTGAAGGTAATGATGATTACTATCAGCGCCTAAAACCACAGGCTATGAAATTGGGTGCTGCATTTCAAAAGATTAACTTCTTACGTGATTTAAAAGCCGATTATTTCTCTTTAGGTCGTGCCTATTTCCCGGGATTTGAGTTAGAAAAATTCAATGAGCAAAAAAAGAAACAAATAGAATTAGATATTGCAAAAGATTTTGAAGCTGGACTAGAAGGAATCAAGCAATTGCCTTATGGTAGTCGTTTTGGAGTTTATGTGGCCTATGTTTATTACTATGCTTTGTTTACAAAAATTCAATCGCTTTCGGCCAGTAAAATACTCACAGAGCGCATTAGAATTCCTGATTTTAAAAAGTATCTACTTATAGTTCGTTGTTATTTTAAACATGCATTCAATCTCATTTAATGATGTTAAGGTTGTTATTTATATCACTTTTTATGCTCTTTCATATTACTTCAAAAGCGAGTAGTATGAGTGATATTCATCTGCTTAGAAAAGAATTTAATTTGGCTTTGGAAGATGGGAAAAAAGCCAATATATTATTTGATGAGCTTTCTAAACTGAAGCCAGCCCAAAATACGCTACAATTTGCTTATTTAGGAGCTACCGAAGCGCTGCTAGCAAAACATAGCTTCAATCCATTTTCAAAATTAAGTTATGTCAATAGCGCCTTAGTTAAATTGAATAAAGCTGTGGCTTTAAACGGTACAAATATTGAAATTAGATATATGCGTTTTTCTGTAGAAGCCAATATGCCAGCTTATTTGGGTTACAGCAAGCATATTAATGAAGACAAAATTAGTTTATTAGAAGGACTAAAAAACACTGAAATAACTAAAGATAACTGTGAAATGCATAAAGTATTTGCCCTTGGAATATTGAATAGTATCAAATGCAACAAAGAAGAACAAACATTGTTAACTAGTTTAGTTGCAGCTTGCAATCATGCTAAACAAATTAAAAATTAAAGCCATGTTAAACCTTAATCTTACCATCGACAGCCATTCAGGATTCTGCTTTGGTGTAGTGTATGCAATAGAAATGGCAGAAGAAATTTTGGAAGCACAAGGTTATCTTTATTGCTTAGGTGATATTGTACACAATGATGAGGAGGTGAATAGACTTAAAAGATTAGGTTTAATAACCATTGATCATAATAAACTGGCTACACTAAAGAACGAGTATGTTTTAATTAGAGCGCATGGCGAACCGCCATCAACTTATCAGACAGCCATTGAGAATAATATTACATTAATAGACGCTACGTGTCCTGTTGTTCTTAAGCTTCAAAACAGGATAAAAAAATCTTTTGACAATAAAGAGAACATATTTTTATTTGGGAAACAGGGCCACGCAGAAGTGGAAGGACTCATGGGACAAATTCAAAACAAAGGTGTTGTATTTGCTGATGTGGATGACTTAAATGAAACAGATGTACCAGATGAAATTACGATTTACACGCAAACCACTAAAAGCAAACAACGCTTTCATGAAATAACCAATATATTACGAGAGCGTGGTGTTAAAGTAAATGCACATGATACCATTTGCA
>JBILPB010000019.1:0-30957 GCA_044374175.1 Bacteroidia bacterium
TTACTCAACTTCGTAATTACACCAGGTAATGTAGACGATAGAGAACCATTAAAAGACAAAAGATTTATCTCGAAACTAAAGGGCAAACTATTTGGTGACAAAGGATATATTTCAAGCAAACTTGCAGAATTGCTTTTTGTTGATGGAATACAACTTATAACAAGTATTAAAAGAAATATGAAAAATTGCTTGATGCAAATGAGCGATAAAATACTACTTCGCAAAAGAGCTGTTATTGAAACCGTGAATGATGAACTTAAAAACATCTGTCAAGTAGAGCATTCTAGGCATCGTTCATTTGGTAACTTTATCTCAAATTTGATTGCTGGATTAGTAACCTACTCTTTCTTTTCAAAAAAGCCAGCTATAAAATACGAAACTGAAAAAACTAATCAATTAGCTTGTTTTTATTAATCGAACTCAGGTTGTTAAGGCCAATCCAAAGGTTGTTTTCTTTATCAATAAAAATATGATAAACCAAATTGTCAAAAGAAATTTCTCTGATTTCGCCTTGTTTATTAACTAAATAAATACGATTGATGATGTGAAAAAATGTATTTCCTGCCGCATCTTTACAAGGATATGTAATTCTTATTATGCCTTGTTTAATGGTTTCTTCATCCCAAGGTAATAGCAAATTTTTACCAAACACAGATAATTTAAGATCTTTTTTTTTCAGAATTCTTAATTTGGAAATGGTATCAGGAATACAAAATGTTTGATGATTAATTTGTACTCTTTTTAGATAGTACTCGTTTTGCGAAAGTAAGCTGTAAGTTTTATAATTATCTTTTGCATTAAATTTATAAGCACGCTCGTGGCTCCACACAAAAATATTAAAATTCTCATCAGAAACTACTTGATAAAAAACTTTTTGCCCATAGCCATTTTCCTTTGCAAAGCGCTCTGAAGAAGGCAAGTAGAAAATTGAATCGTTGTAAATATAACCAATGTGAGAAGTTGAGGTAGCAAACCAAATTCTTTCTAGTTTATCTTCGTGTATGGCATAAATGGCATTACTTTTTAAACCATCTTTTTTAGTAAAATTCTTAACCTTTATTCCATTAAATTTACATAAACCATTAAGTGTTCTTACCCACATATAGCCTCTTGAATCTTGCAGTAAACCATAACATTCAGAACTTGGCAAACCTCTGTTGGTGCCAACATTGCTAAAATTATATTGTTACGCAAAAACAAGGTTAATGCTTAAAAATATACTTAATATGAATCCTAATTTTAACCTCATAGACTTGAAAACAAATATAAGTCACTTATCCATTTAAATACTAGAATCTTTAAAATGTGCTAAATAATTAGCAGTTAACACACAATTGGCAAAAAAAACTAAGTACATTTGAAAGTTTACAATACTTTTTTTTAAATAACAAGATTTCCCCATTCATGAAAAAACAATTATTCTTCTTCATTTTATTAGCTTATAATGCTATTACAATGGCCCAAAACTTTGAGCCGTTTACCTGGCAATATCCCAAATATGGATCGCACGCCATTAAATGCACGCGATGGATTGCTGGTCAAAAATTTATTGCAGTTGGGGATGCTGGAACCATCCTATTAAGTGATGATGACGGTAGTTCATGGCAAAGAATTGAACCATTTACAACCCAGAAATTTAGAAGTGTTTTTGTAAAAGACAGTTTAACTTTTTTTGCTGTGGCCAGCCATGATAATGGTTTAGGTGAACTTTATAAAACCATTGATGGGGGACAAAATTGGGTTTTGTTGTATAATGTTTCCAATCGTTCGTTTAGAGATATACATTTTCCAAATGACAGTGTGGGCTATGTAGTAGGTTATCCCAGCTTTGTAGCAAAAACTACTGATTATGGCAATACGTGGCAAGATATATCAAGTATCAGTATTTTAAGTGGTGAATTAATATCTGTTTATTTTTTGAATTCAGATAC
Organism: Bacteroidia bacterium; assembly: GCA_044374175.1. Taxonomy (GTDB): domain Bacteria; phylum Bacteroidota; class Bacteroidia; order UBA4408; family UBA4408; genus CAIKXD01. Next base: position 1,932 of record JBILPB010000019.1, read on the forward strand.
AGGTTTTGTTGGACGAAATATTACCAATAATGCCATGTATAAAACAGAGGATGGCGGCTTAACCTGGAGTCAGGTATTTGGATACAGTGGCCAGTCTTGTTATACCATAAAATTTTTAAATGATACCTTAGGCTACGCTGGAGCATACAATAGTAGGATTTTTAGAACAACAAATGGCGGTAATAATTGGATTCAACAAACAAGCTTTCAAACCAATGAAAAAGTTACGAGTATTGATTTTTCTGATTTAACGCATGGTATAGCTGTTACACATTCATACATTTATAGAACTAACAATGGCACCACATGGAGCGGCCCTTTTGGTTCACCAAATGTTATTTCAGCTGCTTTTGCTCCCACTGGAAGTATTGTTATAGGCGATAGTTTTGGTGGATTACACACCGCTCAAAATTCAGGAACAACCTATACCAATTCAAATAGCCAATCAGGATTTTTTAATTTTAAAAGAATAAAGTTTGCTGATGCTCAAAATGGTTGGGTAGCTGGCGAAGGATACTTTATCTTAAAAACAACCAATGCTGGTGCAACTTGGACAAGTACTAACCCTACTTATTATGTCGAATATCTTAATGATATGGCAGTGCTGTCGCCAAACAAAGTGATAATTGTTGCAGGTGATATTAACAACAATGGAAGCAAAGTAATTACCACCACTAATGGCGGCACAAGCTACAGTGAACAAGTGCTGAGCACCAGTGGATTAAATGCTGTTTCATTTCCAAGTGCAACTAATGGATATATCGTGGGAAACAACGGTGTGGCTTTTAAAACAAGCAACGGAGGAACAAGTTATACAGCAATGACAACAGGCATTACCAATAATCATACAGAAGTATTTTTTGTAACTCCTCAACTTGGATATGTAGTGAGTGAATGGGGTGATATTAGAAAAACCATTAATAGCGGAAATACCTGGTCTGTGCTCAATATTAGTGGCATGGGCACCACTAAACAAATTTATTTTACTGATATTGTAAATGGCTATACAGTCAATGAAAATGGGGCAGTTTTTAGAACAACCGATGGCGGTACAACATTTACACTTGCTGGTCAAACTTGTTTGCAAACACCATTTGATATGCAATTTATTAATGATAGTACTGGTTTTGTGGTAGGAAGTAATGTTAATGCAAGCTGCGATGTGAGTTACACAACCGATTATGGACAAACATGGAACTCAATGGTTTTCCCTTATGAATATGCAGGAAACGGGTTATATGCCTTTGATACTGCCAATGTATTTGTGGCAGGCAATAATCAAACAATTATTAGAACTGGTGCAGGTGGTGTCATCACTTCCTTAAATAAAAATGCATCTATCAAAAAGCAAGCTTATAAAATTTATCCTAATCCAAGTGATGGCATGTTTTATATTGAAAATGACATTAAAGCGGAGGCACAAATTGAAGTGTATGATATGGCAGGTAGTTTGATTTTTCAAAAAAGCTACACCAATAATTTGATAGACATAGATTTAAGTGATTTTTCGAATGGTTTATACTTAGTAAAATTAAACTCAGAAATACAAAGTGCCACATTTAAAATTTCCAAAGGACTAAAAATTCACTACTAATCCAGGAAAAGAAATTCTAAATAGTACTAATAAAAACTAATGTAATTACTTATGACATTGTTTAAATAATGGAGCATAGCTTAACCATTTGAATTAATAAAACAAGCTTTTCTGTATAAAGCTTAGGCAAAGGAAACCACAATATTCTTATACAAAATAATAGCAGAAGTAAAAGCTGTAAATGGATTAAAGAAAGTTTGATCAAAACTGTAAATTCAACCATCATGAAAATAAAATGTATATTTCTGTTTTTATTTTGCAGTGGCATAGCGCAAAATAGTTTCTCACATAATGTAAATCCACAAATTGATACAACCCTTGCACCTAAATTAGGTGCCGATGATTAAGGCATGAAAGAATATATTTTTGTGGTGCTTAAAAGTGGACAAAATAAAAAAGTAATAAAGCTTTTAGAGATAGCTGTTTTAACGGACGCATGGCCAACATAAACTAACTTGCAGCCGCAAAACAACTTGTAGTAGCAGGTTCGTTCCTCAAAAATGAAGCTGGTTTTAGAGGCCTTTTTATTTTAAATGTGAAAACTGAGGAGGCCAATACCTTACTCAACACTCATCCCGCTATCAAAGCAGATTTGTTGCAAGCAGAACTTTATCCTTGGTAGGCTCCGCTGCATTGGCCGAATACCTGCCTGTACATGATAAAATATGGAAATCAAATCCTTAAAATGAAAATTAGTTAAGTAACTTTTAAACTGCTAATAAATCCCATCACCATTTAGCATCAAGCTAATCGCGACTCAAAACCTTCGAATATTTAATTTTCATATTTAAAAAACGCTTTTCAAAATACTCATAAGAAAGTGAAGCAACCACAATGGTTAGCATAAAACTTAATATATAAACGAGAAGATTATTGCTGAAATTTAATGCTTGTAAAACTTTTATACTTATTACAATAAAGATAGAGTGATACATATACAAACCAAAGGATATTTTACCTAAATAATCTAAAATTTTACTTTTAAATTTAACGACAGTTTTAGGGTTTGTGGCCAAATTAAAAATGAGGATGCCAAACAGCATGGCATAAATTTGATGATGAAAGAACCCCAAACTAATACCAGTAAATAGCAGGTATATGACACTAATCCAAACAATAACTTGCAGTATTGGATGGGTAATCATAGCAATTAATTTTGGATACTTGTTGTAATAAATAACAGCAAATAAACCACCAATAGCCATATTATCTATTGGTATAAGACTCCAAATTTTACTTAAGTAGGCAAAAAGTACATGTACTTCAAACAAATAAGTAAATGTAAGTCTGATGGCTAAATAGGCGGCTAAAACCGACAATATTAGCGCTAGCTTGTTTTTGAAAAAATTCATTAGCCAAGGCCACACCAAATAAAATTGTTCTTCTGCACCCACCGACCAAGCCTGAGTACCAAAGGCTAAACCAGCTCCCAAAGCATGAATTACATTAGGCATAAAAAATACAAAGAAGGCCAACTTTATAGCCCAATTTGAGGTATCGTGACCAGGCAGATACATAAAATCAATAAACGGGAAAACAAAAAACGCCAAAGCAATTATCAGATAATACAAAGGCCAAATGCGCAATATTCTTCGCATATAAAATGCTTTAATATCAATTTTTTTGGCCTCTTTTTCTTCTACTAACAGCAAATAAGTAATTAAAAAACCACTTAATACAAAGAATAGGGTAACACCTATCTTACCCATCAATTGAATGTTTCCTTGATTAAAAATATTTGCCATACCAAACAATCCTTTGTTTTGTTCAATATGATGAATTATAACCATAAAGGCAGCAAAAAAGCGAATGGCATTTAAATTAGGAAAATGTACTTTCATTGTAAATTTATAATACAGTTCCAAATGTATATTATTTTTTGAAGGTAATGTGTTTAGGTTAAAAAATATCAAAACAAATGTGATAATTTACAAGTTCAATTTGTAATTCAAGGTTTTATGTTGCCAATGTGTACGATAATAATCAAGAGTCAAATGCTATATTTGCAGATTATATAGCTACTGTAGAAAATTATGGAAAAAGAATTAGAAAAATATTTTGATGCCTTATGGCCTATTTGTAGAAGTATTACAGGCAATGGGTTGCGTAATAGTTTTAAAATTTTGCAAGAAATTATTTCCTTCGAACTCATTGAAGTGCCCACTAACACAAGTGTACTCGATTGGAAAGTTCCTAAAGAATGGAACATTAATGATGCTTATATTATTACTCCGCAAGGAAATAAAATTTGTGAGTTTAAAGTAAATAATTTGCATCTTATTAATTATAGCATGCCTGTAAATATGTCGTTAACTTTTGAAGAGCTATTGCCTTATTTGCACACCCTCCCTAATAAGCCCAATGCCATACCTTATCTTACAAGTTATTATAAAGAAACATGGGGTTTTTGTTTAACGCATAATGAATTTTTACAATTACCAAAAGAAGGAAATTATCAGGTTGTTATTGATTCATCACTACAAGATGGTGCGCTAACATACGGCCAATACATTTTAAAAGGGAGTTCAGAGGAAGAGATTTTATTTTCATCCTATTTATGTCATCCAAGTATGGCCAACAATGAGCTTTCGGGACCATTAGCACTGGCTTTTTTATATCAGGAGTTAAGTAAAATGGAAAACAGGTATTACACTTATCGTTTTGTTTTGGCTCCCGAAACTATTGGTATTGTTGCCTTTTTAGCCCAACATGGTGAAAAACTTAAATCAAAAATTAAAGGTGGCTATGTATTAACTTGTTGTGGCGATGCTGGTAGCATTACTTACCAATTAAGTAAACGTACTGATACTATTGCAGATCATATGATGCAACATTTTTTAAAAACTAAGTATACTAATTTTTCGGTGCGCGACTTTAGGGTAGGAGGGAGCGATGAAAGACAGTATTGCTCCCCTGGTTTTAATTTTCCAGTAGGAACAATCATGCGCACACCTTACAAAATTTATCCTGAGTATCACACCAGTTTAGACAATAAATCTATAATGGATTTTTCTGCATTAAAAGAAATTATTATGCTACTGGTTGATGTTTGTAAAGGCATGGAAATGAATATGCCCATTGAGCCAGGACACCTTTATGGAGAACCAATGCTTGGCAAAAGAAATTTATATCCCGAAAAGGGAGGTGCAGGAATCATGAGCGAAGATTTAATGTTTTTATTAAGCATGATTACCATGAGTGAAATTCAACATACACCACTAGAAATAGCCAATCGATTAGATGCCAATATCCTTGATTTAGAAAAGTCATTGCGCATTGCATTACGAGAAGGTTTAGTTAAAAAGAAGTAATAGATAACAGATGGAAGCAGCAAGCAGTTTAAGCTTATTTAATGATGCCTATTTTATGCGGGAAGCTTTTAAAGAAGCCCAAAAGGCCTTTGATCAAGATGAGGTGCCAGTTGGTGCGGTTGTAGTTTGTAATAATCAAATTATAGCAAGAGCACATAATTTAACTGAACGATTAAATGATGTAACAGCACATGCCGAAATGCAGGCTATTACAGCAGCAGCAAATTATTTAGGAGGCAAATATTTAAATGAATGTACTTTGTATATAACGCTTGAACCATGTGTAATGTGCGCTGGTGCTATTCATTGGGCCCAATTACAAAAAATTGTATTTGCAGCTTCAGATCCTAAAAGAGGTTATTTAAAATTAAACCAAAATGTGTTGCATCCTAAAACTATCGTAGAAAGCGGTATTATGGCGTTGGAATGTAGCAATATTATCGCTAATTTCTTTAAGGAAAAACGTTAAGTTTATAACTGATATTTATAGTAATCATAAATAAGTATTTAAATTTGGATGCGAAAAAAACATAAACATGTTAAAGAAAATTGACACTTCTACACTCAAACAATTTGTTCTGCTCCTTTGTATTATTATCGTAGGGGGTATCATATTCTTTTCGCTCATCGACTTCTTTGCCGATTTTTTAGGAGCCTTAATTATTTATGTACTCTTTAGACCTGTTACCAAATACTTGATTGAAAAAAGAAAATGGAAAAGAGGTTTAGCTTCTTTATTGATCATGCTAATAACCATTTTATTGCTTGTGGTGCCATTGACACTTTTGTTCAATATGTTTATTCCAAAACTGCAACACCTGTTTTCCGATTCAAGTGTAATTACGCAAACACTACAAAGTTTAGACAATAAAGTTTACGAATTAAGCGGGCAACGTTTTATGGATCCCGAAAATTTAAAATCGCTACAAAGCAGTGCTGCCGAATATATTAAAGGTTTTTTAAGTCAATCTATTTCAATATTAGGTGATATTGGAATCATGCTCTTGTTTTTATATTATCTCCTAAGCAATACCGGAAAACTGGAGCGGTTTGTTATAAATTTATTGCCTGTAAAGCCAACCGATCTTTCGAGATTTACTGAAGAATTAAAAGCACAAACTTTTAGTAATGTTTTGGGAGCGCCAGTTTTAGCTACTTTACAAGGACTTGTAGCTGCCTTGGGTTATTGGATTTTTGGGTTGAATGAACCTCTTTTTTGGGGAATAATAACTGGTTTCTTTTCTTTTATACCCATGGTTGGAGGTGCATTAATATGGGTGCCTTCAACTTTATTGTTGTATTCTACCGGGCAAGAGTATCAGGCATTAGCGCTTTTTTTATACGGTATTTTTGTGATATCAATGATTGATAATGTGTTGCGTTTTGCCTTTCAAAAGAAGTTTGCCGATGTACATCCGCTTATCACAGTAATGGGCGTTATTCTTGGTATTAAATTGTTTGGCTTGCCGGGAATGATTTTTGGACCATTATTAATTTCCTATTTTTTATTGCTTTCCAACATCTACAAAGAGCAATTTCTTGATAAGCAATTAGAAATTGTTTCTGCCGAATCTACCGATTAGCTATTTTAAAAATGGTGCCACTATTTCAATCGGACGCCCTATAATAGCGCGCGTCCTCTTTATTAGAATTGGTCTTTCAATAAGTACAGGATTGTCAACCATCATTTGAATACAAAGCTTTTCATTCAATTTCTTATTCGCATATTTTTCTTTAAACAATGGCTCTTTTTTACGCAAAAGATCTTCTGCCGGAATACCCAGTTTTTCAATAAGGGATGAAAGTTCCTCCGCATTGGGTGGTGTTTTTATGTATTCAATAATTTTATACTTCTTTCCCGAATTTTTTAAAAGTTCTAAAACTTTTATACTTGTGCTGCAGTTAGATTTGTGATAGATGGTAATCATTATACTATTGGCATTTTACTTTTATAATTGCATTTTATTTCATGTGTAAGATCAATGGTATGGTAGCCTTTTAGGAGCCAAAAACACTTTTCAAAATATCTGTGATTCTTGCTGCGGGGTCCTTTCTGATTTTTATTTCTTCTTCAGCAATCATCTTAAATAAGCCTTCTATGGCTTTATCGGTAACATATTTTTCCAAATCAGGATTTACCTTTTGTGTCATAGGTAGTTGATTGTACTTTGTGGCAATTGGTTTCCAGTATTTTGTTACCTGTACTTTTTGCATACTTTGTTGAACTATAGGCCTAAATTTTGTAGCTAACTCATCGCTTGTTTTGCCTTTCATAAACTCTGTAGCTGCAGTTTCATTGCCTTTTAAAATAGATTTTGCATCTGATAGGGTCATGCTTTTTATCACATCTGCAAAAATGGGTGTGGCACTTTTAGCGGCATCTTCAGCAGCTCTGTTTAATGCCATTACAAAATCATCGGCTTGTTTGTTCATCCCAACTTTTCGAACAGCATTGTCTACTTTTTTTACTTCAGGTGGAAAAGGTATTTTTACTTTAGGATTCTTAAAAAAGCCATCAGTTTTTGAAACTGCCCCAACTGCATTTTTAGTGCCCACATCTAAGGCTTCTTTTAAGCCTTTTGCTATTTCAGATTCGGAGAGGTTGCTACCTGAACCAGTGGCTGCATTAGCTGCATTATTAAGGGTGTTGCCTAAATTTCCTCCAGACAATTTTATTTGTGCGCTTGCAGCTAAAATACTTGTGCTAAAGGCTATTGCTAAAATTATTTTCTTCATTTTGTGTAGTTTTAAATCTGTCATTACAAATATACTGCCAAAGCTATTTTGCTCTTTTTCTTTGAATAAATCTTTTTAACCAATTAGGGCTTTTAACCGATTGAGTGGAGTCAGTAATCTCAACACTGTTGTTCATTTGAAGTGCATTTGCAGCTGCTGGTGCAGTTGTTATTAGCATAGCTTTTAAACTTATATTAATCCAATTGCCAACCACAAACTTATTTGAAATATAGTCTTGCTTTACATCGGCCTTTCGCAGTGGTTTTCCTGGCTCTGGATTATGATTATAAATAATTGAATTGGCCAGAATGGATGCCACATTTCTATATCTTTTATTTTTTTTATTTGGATTTTTGAGGATGTCCATATTTAAATCATGATAACTTAAATCGAGTTTACAATGTAAGTTTTTATTGTTGCCAGTAATATCAATTACTGCTTTATCTAAAATGCCTTTGTTTATTTCTACACTTGCAAAGTCTATCATAAAATCATTTAAATAATTAAAAGGCATTCTCCCTATATCGGCATGAACAGTGTGTTTAAAATCGCTTGCATACATATCAATCATTGCCGTTGCTTTTAATAAGCCAGCATCAGCAATCTTCCCTTCAAAGTTTACGTGCATTTGGTTGCCAACATATAGTTGATTATCGATGTGATTTAATTCTGCTTGAACTTTTGTAACGCTTATTTTAGCAACATTACTGGCACCTGGGTTTAGAATTTCACTGACCAACGTAGCATCATTTATTTTAATTTTATTAATAGCGATAGGATAAGCAATATCGCGGAATAATTCTTGTGGAAATTTCTTGTAATCACTTGCTAATAAAGGAATATTTTTATCCTTGTAAAAAATCACTCGTAATTTTGTTGCATTAATCTCGCGGCAGCTAAATTTGTTTTCTCTAAGCAGATTGTTAAGGTTTAAACCACTTACTAAGAGTGTTTTTAAGTCCAAATTAATCATCGCTATTTGTTTTTTTACTTTAGCATGAAATTCTTTTTTCTTCCCATTTTGATAGATGCTCAAGTCCTGGGTAGTTAAAGTTTCTTTATTCAAATTATACTTTATTGAATTTAATTGGAGATGATACAAGTTGCTTGGGAAATTTATAAATGCCTTTCCTGTGGAGAAAGTAAGTTGACTTAATAATTTATGATAATGCCCGTTTTCAAAAGAATTTGGATTGATATTTTTTGCAACTAATTGAATAGAGTTTACATCAATTTTAAGATTTTTTTGTTGGTGATTTTTGAGGCTGAGATTTCCACCTTCAATTTCAAAAGTTTCAATTTTATCAATCCTGTAACCGATACTTTCATTAGATTTAATGTGATTTTGGGCATAGTTTTTTTGAATCATTAAATCAATCTGCATGCTTGGTTTTATGATCTTTAAATTCATTACTTTACCATGCTTCTTTTCTATAAAATCATCAACATCAAATCCTTTAATAGCCAGCTTTTCCATTTGTGCTTCTATATCATGTTGTTGTCTAAATTTCAATTTAATATTTTCTACACTAAAATCGTGATTATTGTAATTGAAATGATGTGCCGATGCAATGATGGTATCATACTTCATGTATGATGAAAAATACAAGTGATTGATTACAATTGGATTGATGCGAACAGTGGACTTTCGATCTGACTTTTTTGTAGTTGAATTGCCTTTTTCTTGCACTGCAATTTGATCATGCTGTTCTATAAGGTTCATTCTTAAAGTATCAAAATTACAGGCCTCATAGCTGAAATCCGATGCATTGATTAATATATTTAAATCAAATCCTTTAAGCAAAGCATCATTTAAATAAACGGTAAAATCAAAATTTTGATAACTGCTATTTTTGCTGTCAAAATTGATTTGTTTTAATTGCAGTAGTTCATTTTTAAAACTATAATCAATTAATTGTCCCTTTAGTTTTGTAATTTCTCCCGAACTTTTTACTAAATTGATGTTCACATTTCGTAATTCAATTTTTGATAATTTAAATTTTATGAAGTTAAAGCTACTATCAACTCTTGAGGCTTTTACTAGCGTATCATTGTAATAGATACTTATGTTTGGATCTTTAATTTCAAGCTTCCTTAAATCCAATTTTTGATTAAATAATAAATCAAAAAGGTACAAGCCTTTTAAATTGACTTGTATTGCAGAAATTGTAAAATGAAATTTATCATCTTCACTTTTTTTATTTTTTATTTTACTGAGTTTAAGGCCTATAATATTTGCATTATAAGCCCACCATCCAATATCTATTTTATCTAGTTCAAGTTTGTAATTTTTATCGGCAAATTGCTCTACTTGTTCAATCACAACTTGTTTAAGGATATAATTAAGGTATATTCTTAAACCAGCATACACAACAACAAGTGTAAAAAACAGAATTGCTATCCGTTTTAGATATTTGTTTAAAGGCGCAAATTTTATGGGATTAAATGTTACGGGCATGGTCTATAAAAATAGTTAAACTAAATGGATTCTTGGCGTGTCAATTTGTCAGACTGCTTTTAAATGGTTATTTTTGCGGGATATGCACTTTTAATGCATCATTTTAAATGGAAAATAAAACAATTGACGAAAGCAGACAAGGCGAAGTTTTAGATTTAGCTTTAGAGGTCAACAAAGGGGGTAAAAAGTTATTTTTAGAAAGTTATGGTTGTGCCATGAATTTTTCTGATAGCGAAATTGTAGCTTCCATACTAAAGGATCAGGGGTACACGACCACCAACGATATGAATGAGGCCGATGTAATTTTTGTAAATACTTGTGCCATTCGTGATAATGCCGAGCAAAGAGTACGCCAGCGTTTGAATGATTATCGCAAAGCAAAACGAGCTAAACCCGAAATGGTAATTGGTGTATTAGGTTGCATGGCAGAACGTTTGAAAGCCAAATTTTTAGAAGAAGAAAAATTGGTTGATATTGTTGTGGGGCCTGATGCTTACCGCGATTTGCCAAATCTTTTAGATAGCGCGCAAGATGGTAGAAAGGCGGTAAATGTGATACTTTCAAAAGAAGAAACTTATGCCGATATCTCTCCTGTAAGATTGCAAAGCAATGGAATTACAGCATTTATAAGCATCACAAGAGGTTGTGATAATATGTGTGCTTTTTGTGTAGTTCCTTTTACACGTGGGCGCGAACGAAGCAGAGAGCCACAAACAATTGTTAAAGAAGCTACAGAGCTTTTCGAACAAGGTTATCGTGAAGTTACTTTATTGGGCCAAAATGTAGACTCCTACCTATGGACAGGTGGTGGTTTGAAAAAAGAAAATCCTACTGACGATGAATTAAAAGACGCAACAACATTTGCTCAACTCTTAGAAAAAGTAGCTTTAGTAAATCCTGAGTTACGCGTACGTTTCAGCACTTCGCATCCTAAAGATATGACGGATGATGTGTTATACACCATGGCTAAATATGAGAATATCTGCAATTATGTGCATTTGCCTGTGCAATCGGGCAGTAGCCGTTTATTAGAGATGATGAACCGTGGATACACGCGCGAATGGTATATCGATAGAATTGCAGCCATAAAACGTATTATTCCTGATTGTGGTATTTCTACAGATACGATCTCAGGCTTTTGTTCCGAAAATGATGAAGATCATGCCGATACTTTAAGCTTAATGGAATTAGTAAAATATGATTTTTCTTACATGTTTGCTTATAGCGAACGTCCTAAAACCCTTGCAGAACGTAAGTTTAAAGATGATGTGCCCGAAGAATTGAAAAAAAGAAGATTACAGGAAATAGTGGATTTGCAACAAAAACATTCAGCTATTCGCACTAAAGAAGGTGTTGGGAAGGTGCATAGGGTGCTCATTGAAGGGGTTTCAAAAAAATCAAAAGAACAATATTTTGGTAGGAATTCTCAAAATACAACCGTTGTTTTTCCTAAAGGGAATTACAAACCAGGTGACTATGCCAATGTGCTTGCTACCAGTTGTACAACTGCCACTTTAATTGGTGAAGCAGTTTAATTAATATTTCAAAATAATGACGATTCAAGAAATAAAAAATAGATTTGGAATTATTGGAAGTTCGCCTTCATTAGATAGAGCCATAGACATCGCTGCACAAGTGGCTTCAACCGATTTGAGTGTATTAATTACAGGTGAAAGTGGTTCTGGAAAGGAAGTTTTTCCTCAGATAATTCATACACTCGGTTCTCGTAAACATGGACCGTATATTGCCGTTAATTGTGGAGCCATCCCAGAAGGTACTATTGACTCAGAATTGTTTGGTCATGAAAAGGGCTCTTTTACCGGAGCACATGAAGCACGTAAAGGTTATTTTGAAGTAGCCAATGGAGGTACTATATTTTTAGATGAAGTGGCTGAAATGCCAATGGCCACACAAGCACGTTTATTGCGTGTACTTGAAAGTGGAGAGTTTATAAAAGTAGGTTCATCAAAAGTGCTAAAAACTGATGTGCGCGTTGTAGCAGCTACAAATGTTCATATTCAACAAGCCATCGAAAAAAATAAATTTAGAGAAGATTTATATTATAGGTTAAATACGGTGCCTATTATGGTGCCACCATTAAGAGAACGTCAACAAGATATCTTTTTATTGATGCGCAAATTTGCAGCCGATTTTGCAGCAAAATATCGTATGCCAGTAATTAAGTTAACACCCGATGCTGAGCTAATTCTCATCAATTATTATTGGCAAGGAAACGTGCGCCAGTTAAAGAATATTACAGAGCAAATTTCAGTGATAGAGCGCAACAGAGAAATTGACGGTGAAACTTTAAAAAAGTATTTACCTGATTTGGCTGGCTCAAAATCTAATTTTCCAATGGTGCTAAAAGGTGAGCAAAGCGGAAACGATTTTTCTGAAAGAGACTTGTTATACAAAGTGCTGTTTGATATGAAACGCGACCTTGCCGAATTAAAGAAATTGGTGGTAGACATCATTCAACATGAAGGTAATTTGCCTGAAACTTTTTCAGGCGAAAATGAACGCTATTTACAACAAATTTATAGCGAGGTAAATCATCCTGTGGTAAATGAAACTTCTATTATTCAAACCTTTCAAAAGCCTAGCACACAGCCCATTGTGCAACAGCCCATTAATTTGCCAGTTGAAGAGTCTTTATCATTAGAAGACAGAGAAATAGAACTTATCAATAAAGCATTAGACAAAAGCAAAGGAAAACGTAAAAACGCTGCTAAAGAACTCGGAATATCTGAGCGTACTTTGTACCGAAAAATTAACGAATACAATATCAAAAAGTAAATTTGAAATTAAATAAATACATATTGTTTTTATTTGTTGGATGTTTGGCCTTCATACCCATGGCGTGTAAGGTAAATTATTCATTTACAGGGGCTTCAATTGCTCCAGAGGTAAAAACAGTTTCAATACAATATTTTTCAAGTTTTGCGCCTCTTGCCAAGCCTACTTACAGTCAAATTTTTACGGAGGCTTTAAGAGATATTTTTGTTTCACAAACCAATTTGTCATTTGTGCCCAAAGGTGGTGATTTACAGTTCGAAGGTGCTATCACATCATACAGCGCTGCACCTATTGCTATACAAGGAACTAGTCAAAACGGACTTAATCAAGCGGCTCAAAATCGTTTGTCAATCACTGTAAAAGTAAAGTTTGTAAATAACAAAGATGAAAAACAGAATTTTGAAACAACTTTTACTCGTTTTGCTGATTTCCCTACTAGCAGTGCTTTAGCTGCCGAAGAAGATAGATTGCTTAAAGAAATTAATACGCAATTAGTACAAGACATTTTTAATAAAGCGGTTATAAATTGGTAAGATGAGCAGAGAGCGATTCATAGCACTAGTTAAAAATCCTGCTTTGTTAAAGGCTGATGATGCTCCTTTTCTAGAAGAATTGCTTAAGGAATTTCCCTATTTTCAAACTGCTCATTTGCTTGCAGCCAGATGTTATAAAGTGAGCGATAGCATACATCTGCAAAAGCAAATAAAAAATGCTGCAGCACATATTATTGATAGAAAAGTACTTTATAATCTGATTGAAAACTTTCAAACTACTGAAAATGAGGTTGAAATTTCAAACCTAGAGGAGGTTAAAGGCGAAATTGAAGTAGACAATTCAAAAAGTGAAATTACTGCCGATTTGCAAATGCCAGAAGTCATTATTGCAGATGCAGAAGCGCCTATTTTAGATAAAAAGCAAACCGAGGAATTAGATGTTGATGAAATAATCAATATCATCGCAAATGTTGAAATTGAGGCTACCGAAGAAGTAGAAAAAGAAACAATTCTCGACAATAACATTGAGCCAGAAAAGCCTCAAACCATTGTACTTGAACAGGAAACTGTAAAGCAAGACCTTGAAAGCCAAACTGAAAAAACAGCCATTACACCTGAAATTGTTGAAGCTGAGATTCCATTGGAAAAAGAAATAAAAATTGCCTTAGCAGAAACAATTTATTTGCAAGATTTTGAGCAGAATTTGATTAATAATGCCAAAATTCCATTGAAAAGTGAAGAAATTAATCAAAAAGTTGATGGAATTTCTCAAGAATCAAGCTTAAAAACTGAAAGTGGCGAACAAAAAGAGAATGAAACGCAGCATTTGGCACAAACAACCGATTTTGTGACTTGGTTAAAAAACCTGCAAAAGAATGCAAGCATTGATGCCAATCCAGCACCATTAAAACCAATCAAAGAAGGCGAAAAATTGATTGAAGCTTTTATGGAAAAGCCCATACAGCGTGCTAAGCCGATAAAACAAGAGTTTTATAGTCCGGTTAACATGGCCAAACAAAGTGTTAGCGATAACGACTTTTTTGTGACCGAAACATTGGCAAAAATTTACATTAAACAAGGTAATTTAGCAAAGGCAATTAAAGTTTATCAAAATTTAAGTTTGAAGAATCCCGAAAAAAATAATATCTTCGCAGCCCAAATTAAAATTTTAAAAGAACAATTACATAATAAAACAGGGAAATGAGCGGATTATTAACATTCTTAATCATATTGGTAGCCATCTTATTAATTTTGGTGGTTTTAATTCAAAACAGTAAAGGCGGTGGCTTAGCTTCTAACTTTTCGGCATCTAATCAAGTAATGGGTGTGCAAAAAACTTCAGAGTTAATTGAAAAAGTAACTTGGGGCTTAGTGGCAACTTTATTTGTATTGTGTATTTCACTTTCGTTTGTGATTAAATCAAGTATCGGAACAACTGTTGCCAAAGATACTGAGTTGAGAGATAGAATAAATAATACAGCAACACCAGCTGCACCAAAACCAGCTCCAGCTCCAGCCGCACAGCAACCAACTGCAGAACCAGCTCCAGCTCCGGCTCCAGCGCAATAAGGTATAAAACTAATAAATTTAAAAACGTCCGGCAATCGGGCGTTTTTTTTTATACATTTAGTTAAATAGAAATCAAGTTTTTTATTACATCTTTAGCTTATGAAATATAGCATTCCCCAAATTTTAATATTGATATACGTTGTTACTTTAACGTTAAGTTGCCAACCTCAAAAAGCTGATAATAAAGATAGTGGAAAGCCTGTCATCGCTTTTTTAGATGCATTTATGGATGAAACCATAGCACAAGCTAAAACCGGTTTTTATAAAGCCTTAGCCGATAATGGATATCAAGAAAGTGATTCAAGTATCACTATACTGTATAGAAATGCGCAAGGCGATATTCCAACTTTAACGCAAGCCTGCGATTATTTTATTAGCGAAAAGGTTGACCTAATTGCTACCAACGCTACTTTAAGTACCATTACTGCGGTGCAAAAAACAAGTACTATACCAGTGTGTATGATGGTGTCGCCAAGTCCAAAGAATGCAAACTTGCTAGATGCTCAAGGAAACGCACCTAAAAACCTCTTTGGTGTTTATGAAACGCTTGCTTATATTGATACATCAGTAACTTTAATCAACTATTTTTTTCCAAATGCTAAACATCTTGGGGTAATATATAATCAAGCCGAACCACAATCTGTAAGCGCTTTAGAGCATATACAAGCAGCTTGTAAACCACTCAATTTAAAGGTAAGTGTGGTATCTGTTAGTAACTCTTCGGAAACGCAGTTGGCTATTCAAAGCCTTATTGGCAAAGGGATTGATTGTTTTTTTGCCATGCCTGATAATAGTATTTTTGCTTCATTTGAAGTGATAGCTGCTGCATGTAAAGTTAAAAAAATACCAGTATTTACAAGTGAAGCAGGATTGGTAAAAAGAGGTGCTTTGTGTGCTTATGGTGCCGATATGTATGCTTGGGGATATCAATCAGGGGAGCAAGCTGCAAAGTATCTTAAAAGTGATAAAAAGAGCTTGCCTGCGCCTCAATTGGTGCAAAAAAGAATCAGAGTCATAAATAAATTGGTAGCCACCGATTTTAATTTAACAGCTATTAATGAAAGTTTTACGGTATTATAAAACAAACAAATTGTTGATGCCAGTGTTAAACTATTTGAAAATTTGAAATGGAGTTTTACGCTTTAGCTTTATTGTTGGGATTGGCATTTGTGCCGCTGGCTTTAGGTATTTTTCTGTCTGCTAAAGTGTTCAATATTCCTGATATCACTACCGATGGAAGTTTTACTCTAGGAGCTGCAGTTTTTGCTGTGCTTATTTTAAAGCCTATAAATCCAGTTTTTGCTACCTTACTTGTACTGCCAATTGGTGCATTAGCAGGTGCAGTAACTGGAATTATTCATACCAAACTCAAAGTAAATGCGCTGCTTGCTGGTATTTTAGTGATGACAGCTTTATACTCAATAAACTTGTTAATCATGCAAAGAAGTAACATTCCTTTGATTGGAACAGCAAGTCTTTTTGAGCAGGTAAGCAATACCGATTTTTTATTCAGAAATATGTTGATAGCCATCATTATTGTTGTATTAATAACATTCATTTTAGTATGGTTATTGAATACCGATTTTGGCCTAACCATGCGTGCTGCAGGTAGCAATGAAACAATGATAGAGGCGCAAGGGGTAAACCCTGATAAAATAAAAATTATTGGCTTAGCCATAAGCAATGCTTTAGTGGCACTGAGCGGTTGTTTGGTAACACAGTTACAAGGTTTTGCTGATATCAATATGGGTATAGGTATTGTTATTGCTGGTTTAGCAAGTGTGATGATGGGGGAAGCCATGAGCCATAGATTTAAGCGTTCGGCTATTGTAGTACCTGTATTGATGGTTGTAATTGCTGCTATTTTATTTCGATTTTTTATAGCTTTTATTTTAGCACAAGGCATTGAACAAGTGTATGTGAAGTTATTTACCGCTGCTTTAGTATTGGTTTTTTTATCAGTTTCTAAACTTAACTTTATTAAGAAATAATGAGCATGATAAAGTTTGCAAACGTTTCAAAATCCTTTACGGATGAAGCAGGACAAGTAAATGCGCTTATCAATAATTTAAACTTGGAGTTTAAGCAGGGCGAATTTACCATGATTATAGGTGCCAATGGCTCTGGAAAATCTACCATCCTTAACTTGATTGCAGGCTTGATATTGCCCGATCATGGAAGTATTAGCATTGATCAAGTTGAGGTGCAAAAATTAAAGTCTTTCGAAAGAAGTGGATTTATTGCACGCTTATTTCAAAATCCTTTGCAAGGTTCGGTGCCCGATTTAACAGTGATTGAAAATATGCGTTTGGCTTTTTTGCGCAATAGTACAAAAGGATTGAAATTGGGCATTGACAAAGCATTTAAGGATAAAGTAATTGATGCTATAGCACAATTAAATTTAGGATTAGAGAATAAATTAGCACAAAGAATGGGCACACTTTCTGGTGGTCAAAGGCAAGCATTAACGCTCGTAATGGCCACATTATGTGATGCTAAAGTATTGTTGATGGATGAACCCACCGCAGCGCTAGATCCTAAATCGGCCAATAGTTTGATGGAGAATGCTAACAAATTAATTTCAAATAGAAAGATTACCACCATTATGGTAACGCACAACATGCGCGAAGCGGTGACTTATGGTAATAGATTATTAATGATGAAGGAAGGTAAAATACAAAGAGATATTAATACAGAGGAGAAACTAAAACTCACAGGCAACGAACTATTTGATTGGATGAATTAAGCCTGCAAGGTTTCAGTTTATTATTACTGCTTTACAAATTTTTTAACTTCACAAACATCATTTGACATCCCTTATACACCATTGGTAATAGCTGGAAAGTCAAATCGATGGTTTCCTTGACTTATATTTTTTTCAAATACCAAGGTGCCATCACTGCTATAAACACTTATTGTTCCTGCATGCTTAGCTATCCAATGCACATTTAAATTTTCGGATGGGTTACTTGTAATTTTAAAAATTTGAGCATTGTTTTTATTCAAATCTTCAATGGCTAAATAATTGCCATAACTAATGCCGTTCTTTTGATAACCAATAAGCTGACTAACATAAGAAAAAGGAGCCGAACCTGTACCACCCCAATATTCTTCATAATAAATGCGCCCTAAGGCTTTACTATACTTACTAATTACAGGTAATGTTGTAATTGCAGTGTTATAGCAATTGTTACTTGATGGACAGTAAATTTCTGTATTTTTTACATAAACGGGCTCTGTAAGCGTTAAACCATTATCATTAAAGTCTTGTATGAGATTGTGTAAAATACAAGTGCTTGAATCAAAGGCTGTTTTCTCAGGAATGCCCATTGAAACATTTAATGGAAAGTTATAGGTAACGGTAGAATAAATTATTGAATCTAAGTAGGGTGGATTGGGGAAATTGCCATTGTAGTTATAATATGTTGAATTGTACGTGCAAGTTAGGATTTGATTTGCAGTATCGATAGTTTTACCAATGAGTTCTAAGTGTGTATAATCTGTTGCTTCCGTAGGTGGCCAGTTGTTTGTTCTGTAATATTGATAATAAAATTTATCTCCGACATTAAAATCATAAATGTCGGTTGTTGTAGCAATGTTTAAATTATATTGACGTGTTACCATATTGGTATCGCCAGGGAAGTCATTAAAAATGGGACATTTGATGAATCCATTGTTTTGTGAAAGAAGAATTTCTTTTTGTGTCCAACTGTTTGAGCCGGCATTGCCTAGTGCATCAAACAAGTTGAGTTGTATAGTTTTAATACTGTCAATAACTCCATTTAAATTTAATTGAGCTACATTGGTAATTGTAGCTTTAAGATAATCTCCATTGGGATAGGTATAAAATACCCATTGATGACCAATGTTTTCTTGGGTGTGGAGAAGGATGGTATCAACTTCATTATTTATAAATTGATAATGCATTTGTGTATCATGAAAGAAATAATTACCCATCCACGAATTGCCTGTAAGGTCAATGCAAATTCCTCCATTTGGCATATTAGAAGTATCCCGTGCCGTTTTAAAAGGATAGTAAAAAGTGAGTCCGTTTGTATTTAATACAGAATCAAATGAAGCCGCTTTATAATAAGATTTTTGATATTGATCTGCACTTCCATTAAAATCAAGATTTTGCGCTTTATATAATATAGTTGAATCTTTAAAAAATGGTTGGTAGGCAGTTTGAGCCTGTGCCCAATTTATCAAAAACATAATATTAAAAGTGAGCAACATACAAAATTTATAGGTGCTATTTTTCAGTCTATTTAATAAAAATGCTGCATAATTTTTTTGAAAATAATTTTTCATGGTTGAAAAAAAATTGGAGAACGCCTACTAATTTATAATCAAAATTAAGTAATTAAATTGAATATCATGGTATATTTGATATTTCCTTTAGTATGATTAAATAATTAGCTTTACTTACTAAAAATTAAACGCGAATCATTATGCAATCAACCATAAAAATTGGCATCGTTGAAGATGAATTAATTATTGCCGAAAAAATTAAAAAATTGCTTTTAGGCATGGGGTATGAAGTTTGTGATCCCGTATCTAGCTACAGCGAAGCTTTGCAAATGATTAAAGAGTAGCAACCAGATATGTTGTTGCTCGACATTAACTTAAATGATACAAAAGATGGCATTGATTTGGCAGAAAAAATTAATGAGTTATTTCAATTACCATTTATTTTTTTAACTGCTAATAGTGATAGCGCAACCATTGAAAGGGCCAAGAAAGTAAAGCCTAATGCCTATTTGGTTAAACCTTTTAATAAAGATGAATTGTATGCGGCCATCGAAATTGTTTTCAATAATCACAAAAGTAACGTGGCTGTTGAAAGTCATCACAAAAAACAAGTGTAAAAGATTTTATTTTTATAAAGGAAAATCACCGTTTTGTAAAGCTTCAATTCAATGAAATAATATACATCGAAAGTTGCGAGAACTATGTGGTGGTGCATACTAAGGATAAAAGAAGTAATATCGTACGTTCAACCTTTACCGATTTTTTAGAGCAACTTCCATCCAATAAATTCATTAGAACACACAGGGGATATGCTGTACAGTTGAGTTTTGTTGATAATATTGAACCCCCCGAACTGCATGCACAAGGCTTTAAAGTTCCTGTAAGTGCCAGCTATAAAGCCGAACTTTTTGCAAAGCTTGGCATTAGTTAATTAAAATATTTCATTTTTTTAAAAGTCCAATATTATTTCGTCACTGGCCTGTCAAATTTCGTCACTGAACAGCCTTAAAACGTCACTATTATTTCAGCAGGGCGAGGGTTTGCTACATCTTTGTGTCAGCAAAAACGAAATAACAATCTTTAAAAAATAAAAACATGAAAACAAACATCATTATCTCAACAGTAATTGCAGTTATCTTTTTTAGTTTTAACGCAACAATGGCACAAAATCAAATGGCATCAAATTGTTTTGTAAATCAAAGTTTTAATTATGCCAGTGTAGTAACTTCAACACCAGTAGATGTAGCACCACATTACAGAAAGGAAATTTTATGTATTGATTCACAAAATAGCGTAATTACGCTGAATTATGAATTATCTGGATTCACTAATAATGCTACATTTCAAATCCAAGATTTTACAGGAAGACCATTGAAGTCATTTCGTGTAAATACCAATCTAAACGCAAATCAATTTGAAATTAATGATTTGCTTGCTGGAACTTACAAATATGTGTTAGTTGTTGATCATGAAAAGAAGATGAGTGGCGAGTTTTATTTAAATGATTAATAAATCCTCAAGGTAATAAAAAAACCTTCCGACTGAAGGCTTTTTATTTGATTTATTGCACAAAATGCGAATGGAATTTACAATTAAGAATTCGTTAATAATAATATCAACTCATTTTAGTAAGTGAAATATTTTTTCAAACTATTAAAAGGCTTTTCAATAATATAATATGATGATATAGAAATAATTAATAATAGCGCAAAATAGAAAAACCAAATGTCGTAATGATTGTGGACTGAAATTGTATATTTTGGTGCAAATAAATTCCAGAATACTTGTCCCATAAACATATGATAAATATATAATCCGTAGGAGATTTTCCCTAAAAAAACAACAATATCGTTACTTAGTATCATATTTGCTATAAACTTAAATTTATTTTGGGAAGCTCTACAAACAATAAAAACACAAGCAAAAGAAAATAAATATTCATCTATAATGAACCAATACAAACCTGATCTAAGCACTATTGATAAATAATAATAACATAAAAAATAAATTAAAGCACTACCTATCAAAAAATAATAATTATTGAAAAATAGATATAGTTTTACCGAATACTGTTTTGAATAAGCAAGCATACCACCAAGTGATAATGGTAAAAATAAATTCAATGTAAAATAATTCCAAATAAATGGTTTATTCGGGAAAATTATATAACCAAGAGTTCGACTCATGAAGGAGATGGCTATTACACCAATAATTGTTTTTAGGAGATGTTTTTTACATGTTAAAAGAATTATAAATGGCCAAACTAAATAAAATTGCTCTTCAATTGCTAAGGACCAAAAATGTGTTGCTTCATCAATATATTCACCCGTCTTACACATTAATAAATTAGAGGTAAATGAAAACAACCAAATTTTGATTTCATTTATTTTATTAAAATTAATATACAATAGAAAAATTAGTAGGAAATAATATGGAGGAAAAATCCTTAAAAATCTTCTCATATAAAAGTTTTTTAAGGCTGTTGAAAATGAAATTTCTTGGATTGATATTTTTTCTTTTAAATCGATTAATATATCTGTGATGAGGTAACCACTTAAAACAAAAAATAAAATTACACCATGGCCCCATGGTATAATTTTAATAATGATGTTGGTGCTTTCCCAACCAACCCAATGGCCAATGGTAACAGCAACTACAGCAAAAAATCTTAAACCATCTAATTGAGAAAAATATTTATTAGAAGCATATAAATTGGCCATCAAGTGGGAATTGTTTTGTTTATATCTAAATAGAAAAAACTCCTTTTTTTAAATATTTACTTGTAAAATTCAACCGTTGCCTTCAAGCCATCTTGATAGCTTGTAGGCTTCACATTAAAATGTTTTTCAAATTTTTCGGAACTAAAATGATACGGATGCTCATACTGATAAAGCATCTCCACAGATTCACCAACCACTTTATTGAACCAGCCAAACGACTTAATCATCCATTTACTTAGGTTCATGTATTTTGCGTTGGCACCAATAATTTGAGCAGCCATTGCAATCATTTCTTCACCTGATAGGGCAGGAGAGGCCGTAGGCATGTGCCATGTTTGATTTAAGGTGTTTTCATCATGGGCCAGTAAATAAAGCCCTTTTGCCATATCGTGGGTGTAGCTGAATGAATGTGGAACTTTGGCATTCACCATCCATTGCGCTTTTTTACCTTCACGTAAATTCTTTAAAACCAATTGATGGAGAAAACTTTTTTCTTCGGCTTGTGGTCCATAAAAATCTGCTGCTCTTGCAATGGATGCTCTAATATTATTTTTCTTAACCTGTTGTAATAAATGCGAGGCAATGGTGGCTCTAATTTCTCCCTTTTTACTGCATGGGTTAAATGGTGTTGATTCTGTCATGATGCCATCCACTTGACCATACATATAAACATTATCAAAAAATATGAAAGGCACGTTGTTTTCAATACAGGCGGTAATGCAGTTGTCCATTATTTTAGGCCAATTTATTTGCCATTGTGCGGTGGTGTATTCAATACCAACCAGTAAAATAACTACTTTGGAATCTTTGATTGCTACTGATAGTTCTTTTTGATTCGACACATCTACTTTTCTGCAATCTGCGCCCATTGTGCTATACCCACTTCTGGAAAGTAAACGCAGTGGTTCATTTTTTTCGATAATCAAAGGGACCAAACAATTGGCAATAGATCCACCTGCACCAACAATAGTAATAGGTTTATTCATGGTTGTTTTTTTACAAAGTAAAGCCTGGATTAGACATAAATAAATAAATGGGATATATTTTATTAACTTTTTGACGTTTAAACCTTAAATTTGGCTCGATATTTGAAAATAAGTAAGACCTAATCTCAAAACAATTAAAAATGAAAAAATTATTGTACACTGCATTGATTGCCTTGTTTACCAGTGTTGCTTTTGCTCAAAACAAAACTGAATGGAAGGAAATGAAAGACTTTCACACGGTAATGTCTCAAACTTTTCATCCAGCCGAAGAAGGTAATTTTAAACCTTTGCGCGAAAGAAGTGAAGAAATGATTAAAACTGCTGAAGCTTGGAAGAAATCGGCAATTCCTGCCGATTACAAAGATGTAAAAGGAATTGAAGCCACATTAGTAAAATTGGTGGACGGTTCAAAAAATATCGATAAACAAGTAAAAGCAAAGGCTTCTGATGAAGAATTAAAAAAGACGATTACTGCCTTGCATGATGTGTTTCATACCATTGTTGGTTTATGCCGCCCAGGAACTGAAGACCATAAAGGTCATGATGAGCATGATGGCCATAAACACTAATATAATTTAATCACTTTCAATGGATTGATTTAGGTAATATAAATCAATCCATTTTTTATTTTCTGTAATTAATGATGATCCGAAAACTCCTATTGTTATTTATCATTTTTAGTTTCAATACGCGTATTGATGCACAAATTTTAGTGCAAAAAATACCTGATGAAAATCTTTGTGCAATTGATTTTAATCTTATGAGCAAAGGCTATCAATTGGCTTTCAGCAATATGACAAGCGAAGAATATTTGTTCAAAGGAAGGGAAGAAGAATGGAAAAAATGTTGGATTAATTTAATGCATGATTTGAATGATTACATGAAACTAAAGGGAATAAAACCTTCTGCAAAAACATCATGCTTCAATCGTATTTATTTCAATAAAGAAGGAAATATTGTGGCATATCTTTACCATGTTAAAGGCTTAACTACAGCACAAGAACAAAAATTTAATGAGTCTGTTTTTCAGTTCTTAATTGAACAAAAAGTAAACATACAGGCCAACCAAAACTACTGGCAATATGGAACTTTAAAGTTCGAATAAATTTTATTGCCAGTAAAATTAAAACTTAGTTACATATTGTATCATCCACAATCTGGGCGCTTGCATATCACCAGGACGTCCCATGTTTTCTGTATTCAGCATGTTGTTTACGATTAAGGATAATTTGTTAGTATTTGAAATTTGGTATCCTGTTCTAAAATCGAAATATAGATTTCCTGTATTGTGGATGTCCCTGTAATTTTCTAAACCTGGTAATATCGTTGGACCAAAATTTGTACCTGGAATAATATAACTAAATACTGGTTTTTGAAAGCTATCATCAATATTAATGATATTGCTATTGTATCTGCTACTTAATCCAATAAAAACTTTCTTATAGTCTATTTGTAAATCTCCTTTTACATTATGAAAAAAGCGGTATTTCAAGACATTGGCATTTTCACTTTTAATGGTGTCTAAATTAGGATTATAGTTGAGGTTCAAAGGTTGCGTATAAGTATAACCAGCAAACAAACTGATATCAAAAGCACCAATTTTGCCATTGCCAGCCACAGATGCTTCCAAACCGTTAATGCGTGCATTGCTTACATTAATTGATTTAAAGCCTAAATACTTTAATTTATTGCCTAAATATTGTTGATACTGTAGTGAAACAGTGTCTGGAAAATAAATGCCAAAGGCAAACTCCATCATATTTCGATAAGTGGTGCTAAAGGCAGCTAAATCAATAAAACCATTCCAATTGCCAATTTTAAATCCTTGCTTAATACCAATTTCAGCACTGGTGCCAGTTTCTGGTTCTAATTGTTGGTTTGGAAAAATGGTTAAAGCACCCACACTGGTTTGTACATATTTTTCGGCCACAGAAGGAAATCTATAGCCTTGTCCAAATGATGCTCTTATAAAGGTGTATTCAAAGGCCTGAAAATTTAAACCAAAGCGCATTACCGGGCGCATTTTAACGGCTTTAAGCAGCGTAATAGTATCAGTTTTGGTGTATACATTTACATCAGTTATACTTTCAACAGTATCAATCCTAAAATATTCGCCTCTGATGCCTATAGAAACAGAAAGTCTATTAAAAAATCTTTTATCAATTTGTGCATATAAAGCATAGTTGGCACCATCATGAAAACCATATAATGAATCAGATAGAATGACTGAACGCGTGGCAACCGCACCAATATTTATAGCCCCATTTTTTTTAAACAAATGACGATATTGGTATTCGCTATAATACAGTTCAGCAGTAGATTCTTGATTGGTGTTATTCGTGTTTGTTGTATTAAAATATCTAGTTCTTAGGGTGTGCTTATCGCCTTTTTTAGTGTAGTAATTTATAAACGGATCGTAATTACTGCGCGTGGTAACATACTTACTCAATGTTCCTGTTTGCGGTCTATAGGCGCCTGAATCAGCATCAGCCCACAAAATAAAAAGTCCGCCTGTGGTTTGCATTGCATTGCTATTCATCCCTATCGACAAACCTCTGATTTTCTTAAAATTATATTTTACATTGATATTAAATCGCCCTCTTAATTCATTTTCTTCTTCTCTGTATCCTTCATCATTAAATACACTTCCGGAGGCTACTAAATCAAAATTACCTGCCTTTTGTGAGTGATAAAAACTTGAACCACTAGTGGTTGGATTACTATCCCACCATTTTAAAGCACCTCGTTTTGGATTGTCGTAAATGCCTGCAAAAAAAGTAACTTTACTTTCTGGCTTTTCTTTTGGATAGGCAGTACGAACATTTATGACCCCATTTAATGCAGAAGAGCCGTATAAGGCACTGCTAGCCCCTTTAATTACTTCAATTTGTTCTAAGTTTTCAATAGGCAAATAGCTCCATTTAATATCACCTGCATCAGCCGCCAACATGGGCATTTCATCAACCAGCATTAATACCCTGCTTCCTGCACCATAACTAAATCCGCTACCTCCCCTTATACTTACTTGCCCATCAGTAACCGTTACACCTGGCACCTGATCGGCAATGGTTTCAAGGTTTACTGTATTTTTATTTTCAACAATTTTAGGTTTAATCACATCCATCGAAACCGTAATTTCACTTAACTTTTGTTCATACTTTCCTGCCGAAATAACCACCTGATCCAATTCACGCACACTTTTTTCGAGTTTATACTGTAATAATTTTGTGTTGGCATCAATAAGGATACTATCCGTAAAATTTTTGTAACCCATCAAACTCAATTTTAATCCATATTTTCCTTCGGGCAAGGCAATACTAAATGCACCATCCAGGTCAGTAGTGATGATCTTATCTTTGCCAAAATTTACTACCACACCTACTAATAACTCGGCATTAGAAGCATCACTTACCTTACCTTTTACTGTAATATATTGTGCTTGTAATGAGGTAAGAAAACCTTGAAATAAAAATAAAAATGCTATAAATTTTTTCATAGACTTGTAAAAAGTTTGATTAATTGTAATTTAGCGAATGTAAGTTTTTTTATAAAATGCAAAACGATTTATTATTTAAAATTGGAATTACCCTGTTAGATGGTGTTGGTGATATCAATGCCAAAAAGCTGGTAGGCGCTTGTGGCAGTGCAGAAGAGGTGTTTAAGGCTAAGAAATCAAATTTGCTAAAAATTGATGGTGTTGGCTCATATATTGCAGAAGCAGTTATCAATCAAAAAGTTTTGGCCAGAGCCGAAAAGGAAATCAAATTCATTGAAAAGAATAAAATTGAGCCTCTTTTTTATTTAGATAAAAAGTATCCCCAGCGCTTAAAACAATGTGCTGATAGTCCGGTAATGCTTTATTACAAAGGGACAGCCGATTTAAATAATAGAAAAGTAATAAGTATTGTTGGCACACGAAAAGCTACCGAATATGGTAAACAATTTTGTGCCGAATTAATACAACATTTGCAAACACATCAAACCTTAATTGTAAGTGGTTTGGCCTATGGTATTGATATTTGTGCTCATAAAGAAAGTGTAAAAAATAACTTGCCAACAGTAGGAGTTTTGGCACATGGCTTAGATGATTTATATCCGGGGCAACATAGAAGCACTGCAGATAAAATGTTGGAAAATGGAGGTCTGTTGAGCGATTACATTAGTGGCACTAATCCTGATAAAGAAAATTTTCCAAAAAGAAATAGAATAGTTGCTGGCATGTGCGATGCGGTGGTAGTGGTAGAAGCAGGTATTACTGGTGGCGCTCTTATCACAGCCGAAATAGCCAATTCATACAGTAGAGATGTGTTTGCCTTGCCCGGCCGCATAGGAGATCCCTTTTCTGCTGGATGTAACAAACTTATTAAAATAAATAAAGCTGCCCTCATTGAATCGTATGCCGATATTTCTTATTTGTTGGGTTGGCAGCAAGAAGAAGTTAAGGCCGCCAAGCAAGCCAAACTATTTTTAGACCTCACAGAAGAAGAATTATTACTAGTTAACTATCTTAAAGAAAAAGGTAATTTACCCATTGATGAATTGTGTTATGCCACCAATTTAAGTATGAGTAAGGCCTCAGGACTATTACTAAATTTAGAATTTAATGGCGTGGTAAAAACATTGCCAGGCAAAGTTTATCAACTCAATTGAGTAATTTATAAAGCTGCAAAATAAATGAAAACACCAAAACAAATTTTCGAATTAATGTATAACAACGACCCATTTAGTAAGCTTTTGGGCATGCAATTGATTGCTATTAGTGAAGGCCATTGTAAATTAGAAATGAAGGTTACAAAAGATATGTTGAATGGTTTTAGCATTGCCCATGGTGGCATTGCCTATTCGCTTGCCGACAGCGCGCTTGCTTTTGCCTCCAACTCCAGGGGCATACAAAGTGTAAGCATCGAAACAAGCATCAATCATTTGAGCAAAGTAATCGAAGACGATATACTAACAGCTACTAGCGAAGAAAAAAATCTTACAGGAAGAACAGCATTGTACCTTATCAATATTAGCAATCAAAATAATCAAGCAGTAGCGTTGTTTAAAGGCATTGTTTTTAGAACAGGGAAGGAATGGTGAAACAATGTGCCAATTGAGCAATGTGCCAATTGAGCAATGTGCCAATTGAGCGAGCATAGCATTCTAAAATGTGATTTAAGCAAAATGCTTATTTTTGGTTGCATTTCAAATTCGCAAATTTTCAAATTGACACATTTTCAAATTTTCAAATTCAAAATAACATGATCTACGAATTTAACGGCTATAAGCCAGTCATACATACAAGTGCTTTTGTTCATCCGCAAGCTGCAGTTACAGGAAATGTAATTATTGGAAAAAATGTTTACATCGGGCCCGGTGCTGCTATTCGTGGCGATTGGGGACAAATAATTATTGAAGATGGCTGCAATGTGCAGGAAAACTGCACCATACACATGTTTCCTGGCGTAACAGTAACATTAAAGGAAGGCGCACATATTGGTCATGGCGCAATTATACATGGAGGTACCATTGGTAAAAATGTTTTGGTGGGCATGAATGCTGTAGTAATGGATAATGTTGTAATTGGTGATAATTGCATTGTGGGCGCATTGTGCTTTGTACCTGCCGACATGCAAATTGAAGATAGAAAAGTAGTAGTGGGCAATCCGGCTAAAATTGTGAAAGAAGTAAGTGATGAAATGATAGCTTGGAAAAGCAAAGGCACAGCGCTATACCAGCAATTGCCAGCAGATTGTTATGCGAGTTTAAAAGCCTGTGAGCCTTTAACAGAAATAGAGCCCGATAGGCCGCTTCAACAAAATATCTACAAAACTTGGAATCAAAGCAAATAGGTTGTACCAATGTGATTTATAAATTATGCCAATAATTTAAAATCTTACATTGGTAAATGCCGATCGGAAAATAGTTTGGGACAAATGCCGTGAAACAAATTTGGACCATTACTTATTTCACATCGGTATTATCAAGAAAAGCATAACTTTGCAGCCTTAAAAAAAATATTGGTTTCGTAGTTCAACGGATAGAATAGATGTTTCCTAAACATTTGATCCCAGTTCGATTCTGGGCGAGACCACAAATAGGAGAGTGATAGGAGATAACGTGAGCGGA
>JBILPB010000020.1:0-30877 GCA_044374175.1 Bacteroidia bacterium
CCAATGGATGTCCTTCTCCTTTATCAAGCGATGTAATTGTAACTGTAAACCCTTTACCAGCAAGTCCAACAATTACAGCCAGTGGGCCAACCACCTTTTGTTCGGGCGGCAGCGTAACTTTACAATCAAGCCAAGCAACAGGAAACGTTTGGAACACAACTAGTAATGCTAATAATATTATAGTTACTAATTCAGGTAACTATAGTGTAATATATACTGATGCAAACAATTGTACTTCAGTAGCCTCAAACCCTGTAATGGTTACCGCCATGGCTCTGGCTCCAACACCAACTATTACAACAAACGGCCCAAGCACTTTTTGCGAAAACGATAGTTTAATATTAACTTGTTCTCAAGCCCAAACTTATGCATGGAGCACAGGCGCAACCACACCTTCAATCACAGTTTATACCGCAGGTACTTATTCTGTTGTAGTTACTGATGTTTGTAATCCTGCAAATCCTAACACAGATATTGCAATCAATGTTAACCCAAGTCCTGTTGCTAATTTTACAGCACCAACTTTGGTTGATTGCTTGCCATCTAATATTGAATTTATTAATACCAGTCCAAACGCAGCTGCTAGTTTTTGGAATTTTGGAGACGGTGGAAATAGCAATGAAACTAATCCAGTATATATGTATCAGTTTCCTGGTTTGTATACAATAAGTCTTACTGTTTTTGATATCAATGGTTGTAGTGATACCAAAACGATTAATGAGCTTATTCAAATTTATCCAGCTGCTGAATTAATTTATACAATCAGTCCAAAAGTTACTAATTTATTAAGTAGCGATATCGTATTTACTAACCTTACACCTAACTGTGCTTCACAGGAATGGAATTTAGGAACTTATGGAACAAGCGCATCTGCAGTTTACACCTATACTTTCGAAGAAGTAGGAACATACTATGTTGGACTTTCAGTAGTAACTGCAAACGGTTGCATAGAAGAAATAACTGATTCGGTAATTGTAGAAGACAATTATGTAGTGTTTTTCCCCACTTCATTTACACCAAATGGCGATGGTTTAAATGATGTTTTTATGCCACTTGGTGGAGGTATTGAAAAGTTTAAACTGGAAATTTATAATCGTTGGGGGAATATGATATACTCTACCAATTCAATGAGCCAGCCATGGGATGGCAACGATCATGGACAGGATAATTACATTTGGAAAGTATACTTAAAAGACAATGGCGGTGTTGATAGAGAAATGATGGGAAGTGTTACTTTATTAAGATAACCTTATTGAAATTAATTGTTAAAGAATTGATAAAGTAAATCCGCATTTTTACGTTTAATTTCATCTAATTTTTTTGCTCGATTACTTTCTGATAAGTATTTGGTATGTCTTATTCCACCTCCATAAAACTTGGTAAAAGGCATAAGTCCGTATGAAAATGCACTAAAGTAAAGTTGTTTTGAAACAAGTAAAATTGGGGCAGTTATAAATACTCCATTTAATATAAATGATGTTATTCCTTCATTTAATTCACCTTCATTTATCATACCAGCACCAGGTAAAATAGCCTGCAGTAAAAGTGATTTTTTTTCACTTGATTCTACTTGAAATAATTGTAGCTCTTTTAAAATTTCACTGGTATCTTTATTTAAAAATTGTGCTGCTGTTCTTATCTCCTGCAACATCAACTCATAATGTTCTTCTTGGTTAAAACACAGTGCTTTTATAAAGAACCTTTCAATTTTAAATTTGCTCAGCGTATCTTTAAACATGAATTCTAAACAAGAATTATATAATCCCAAATTGAACAAAAGTTTTCCTGAGTGCCAATAAAATTCTTTGTTTAATTTGATATTTTCATTCAAATTTTCAAATCTTTTTATTTCGTAAAGCAGTTTGGCGTTTTCTTTATGGAAGGCAGCAATTTGTAATTTTCCCCACAAAGCATCATATCTTTCTTCTTCAGTTTGTGCAGTGTAAAAAGTATACTCTAATTTTAAGTACTCCATTGAATGCAAACTATCACTATTAGCAACTGCGCAAACAAAATTATTTCTCGCAAAACAAATATGAATGTTAATTGCGAAGCTGATAAGTACAATAATCGAGTACCTCATTTTTTAATTGAAAATTTAGTTTTTTTAATAATGATGTCTTTGAAATATAAGTACCATAAATTGTAGCAACATAAATAGGGGCAAAAACCAATCCACTTAAGAAGGTTGCAGTACTAATTAATCCAACTTTCATAATTGTTTCAATCAATGGCGCTAGAGCCAGCATATTCAAAAACAAGGCCGCTGTGGCTTCTGCAGATTGCTTTAAATAGTATTTACCAGATCCTGGAATAATCATAGAAAATAGGCTCGCCAAAAA
Source organism: Bacteroidia bacterium (assembly GCA_044374175.1). GTDB lineage: Bacteria > Bacteroidota > Bacteroidia > UBA4408 > UBA4408 > CAIKXD01. Next base: position 2,343 of record JBILPB010000020.1, read on the forward strand.
AACAGATTTTCTTTCCATGGTTTTTATAGCCTCAGCAGTGCTGTAAAAGTTTATAGAAGCAATGTTTTTATTGACTTTTCCATGCCAAAAATTTTCTAATTCTAATAATTCTGAAAGTTTATTAGCCGATAAATTAAGCACACGCAATTCATTAGTAATATTGGAAAACATATGACTCTGATTCAACAATATTGATCCATAAAAAACATAAATTAAATCGCTGGTATCTTTGGCAAAAAAGGTATACTTTTTCAATAATAATGAATCGTTGAATTTAGCCGCCAAATAGACGATGTCCTTTGCATAAGAAGCTGTTGAAGTATCATTAAGTTCAACACAATTATAATATGCCAGCCGCTCTTGTTCTAAATTTTGATGCATCAAATGCTCCAAAAATTGCGGATTCAATTTTATCAATTGCTGTGCCTGCAGTATACAATTAATAAAGCATAGAAGGAACAATAAAATATACTTAATATTTTTAATCATAAAAATGTGTATGATCAATAAAAGTAGTTGAATTGTGCCCTTTAAGTGATGGTAGTTTATTGTAAGTTTCTTCTGAAGCGCCACATCTGCTTAAGCGGTCAATACCTAATAATAAACCTTTCCAAAATCCAAAGCGTTGCCTTGATTCAAGCATAAATGAAGAGCAACTGTTATTAAACTGACAATTTGCAGAAATTTGTTTGGAAATATATTTTTTATAAAACTGGGTTGGTTGACTTTTATTATCAGTTTTATTTGGTTGATTGACAATTTGGTAAGTGTTATAAAGTGTTTTAATGTTTTGATTTGCTGCTATTTGAGCAATCGAACATTTTAATCCAATTAAAACAAAAAATAATGTTCGCGCCAAATTCATTGGACATAATAATTTTAAGAAAACAAACATAATTAAAATGAATCGCTTTTAGCAAACTAAAAAAATTAAATTTGTATCCCTATTTAAAAAATACAACATGGCGAAGATCAAAAAGCAAGATGCATTAGACTATCATTCAGTTGGGCGACCAGGTAAAATTGAGGTTGTTCCTACTAAACCATATAACACACAGCGCGATTTAAGTTTGGCATATTCACCAGGAGTTGCTGAACCTTGTTTGGAAATAGAAAAGAACCCAGAGGATGTATATAAATATACAGCTAAAGGCAATTTGGTAGCTGTAATTAGTAATGGCACCGCTGTGCTTGGTTTGGGCAATATTGGACCAGCAGCTTCAAAACCAGTAATGGAAGGCAAAGGACTATTATTTAAAATATATGCAGATATTGATGTCTTTGACATTGAAATTGACGAAACAGATATTGACGCCTTTGTAAGAACAGTAAAGGCCATTAGTCCGACTTTTGGAGGAATTAACCTCGAAGATATTAAGGCACCTGAGTGCTTTGAAATTGAACGTAGATTAAAAGAGGAGTTAGACATTCCTTTGATGCATGATGATCAACATGGCACTGCTATCATAACCAGTGCAGCCTTGCTAAATGCTTTACTATTGAGCGATAAAAAAATCGAAGATGTTTACGTTGTTGTAAATGGAGCTGGAGCATCGGCTATATCTTGCACTAAACTTTACTTGGCCTTAGGAGCTAAAAAGGAAAACATTGTAATGCTTGATAGTAACGGAGTGATTAGAAAGGATAGAGAAAATTTAGATGCTACAAAAGCCATTTTTGCTACCTCAAAAAATATCAATACACTCGAAGAAGCAATGGTGGGCGCTGATGTTTTCTTAGGGTTAAGTAAAGGAAATATTGTTAGTAAAGAAATGTTGCTTACCATGGGCAACAAACCAATTATTTTTGCACTTGCCAATCCCGACCCAGAAATTTCTTATGCCGATGCTGTTGCTGCTCGCCCCGATGCTATTGTAGCCACAGGAAGAAGCGACAATCCCAACCAGGTTAATAATGTACTTGGTTTCCCATTTATATTTAGAGGCGCATTAGATGTTCGTGCTACTAAAATTAATGAAGAAATGAAATTAGCTGCTGTATATGCCTTAGCAGAATTGGCTAAAGAAGCTGTTCCTGAAAATGTAAATTTAGCCTATAACTCAAAAAATATTACTTTTGGTAAAGACTATATCATTCCAAAGCCAGTTGACAATAGATTAATTTACAAAGTGGCTCCAGCAGTGGCAAAAGCAGCTATTGAATCTGGTGTAGCCCGTTATCCAATTACTGATTGGGAAGCCTACGAAAATGAATTAATTCAACGCTTGGGCTTGGATAATAAATTAATGAAAAACATTACCCTTAGAGCCAAACAAAAACCTCAAAGAGTGGTATTTGCCGAAGCAGATCATTACAAAATATTAAAAGCTGCCCAGCAAGTAAAAGACGAAGGTATTGCAATTCCAATTTTATTGGGCGATACAGAGAAGATAAACAAATTAATAAATGACAACAATCTTGATTTAAAAGACATCAATATTATTGATATCAGACAGAAAAATTTTGAAGAAAAAAGAAATCAATTTGGAGATTTATTTTTTGAAAAAAGAAAGCGCAGAGGCTTTACCCTGTTTGAAGCTCGAAAAGCCATGTTAGAGCGTAATTATTACGGTGCAATGATGGTAGAAACTGGCGAAGCTGACGCAATGATTAGTGGACTTACCAGAAAATATCCTGATACGATTCGTCCTTCATTGCAAATTATTGGGGTGCAAAAAGATATTGGAATGGTGGCTGGCATGTACATTATGGTTACCAAAAAAGGGCCTGTATTTTTTGCAGATACAACAATTAACACAAATCCAACAGCAGAACAATTAGTAAAAATTGTGTTACTTACCGCAAATGCTGTTAGGTTGTTGAATATTGTGCCTCGCATAGCATTGTTATCCTATTCTAACTTTGGTTCTGTTGATAATGCAGAAACAAGAATTTTAAGAGAAACAATTGCCATACTGCATAGAGATTATCCTGATTTAATTGTAGATGGAGAAGTGCAAGCAAACATAGCCTTAAATAAAGATATTATGGAAGAGCAATTTCCTTTTTCACCATTGAAAACAGGAAACGTAAACACACTCATTTTCCCAAATTTAGCTTCAGGAAATATTGCCTACAAATTAATGCAAGAAATGGGCACTGCTGAAGCAATTGGTCCAGTATTATTAGGTTTAAATAAATCGGTTCACATTTTACAATTAGGAAGCAGTGTGCGCGAAATTGTGAATATGGTAACCATTGCTGTTGCTGATGCGCAGGTAAAGAACAATGTTTTTGGTTAGCCATTTAGTAGTTGCTAATTTAGCTTGTTATGCTTGAACATATTGTTTTAAACCATACAACTATTGTTAAGCATGAAGCCCAGCAACTTGGTTTCGATTTTTGCGGTATTTCTGAGGCCAATTTCCTGGAACATGAAGCACCGCAATTAGAGCGTTGGCTAAATAATAATCATCATGGTACAATGGCTTATATGGCCAATCATTTTGATAAACGCTTAGATCCAAGATTACTTGTACCTGGTGCAAAAAGTGTTATTTCTTTAATGATTAATTATTATCCCGAAAAAACACAACTAGATGCCGATGCCCCTAAAATAAGTAAATATGCGTATGGAGAGGATTATCATGACATCATCAGAAATAAATTAAATGTATTTATTGAAAGGCTAAGAGAAAAAATTGGGAATGTTGAAGGTCGTGCTTTTGTTGACTCTGCGCCTGTGATGGACAAAGCATGGGCAAAAAAATCGGGCATGGGTTGGATGGGTAAAAACACCAACATCATTAACAAAGAAAAAGGCTCCTTTTTTTTTATTGCTGAACTAATAACAGATTTAGTGCTTCAACCCGATAATGCGGTGAAAGATTATTGTGGTACATGTACAAGATGCATTGACGCTTGTCCAACAGATGCACTATTTACACCTTATCAATTGGATGCAAGCAAATGTATTAGCTATTTAACGATTGAATTAAAGGAAGAGATACCAAACTCTTTTAAAGGACAATTTCAAGATTGGGCCTTTGGATGCGATATTTGTCAAGATGTTTGTCCTTGGAATAGGTTCTCAAAAGTAAATCATCATGAAAGTTTAAATCCCAATGAAAATCTTTTGAAAATGTCGAAAAAGGATTGGCTGGAAATTACAGAAGAAGTGTTTCATACTATTTTTAAAAAATCGGCTGTAAAGCGCACTAAATATAAAGGTTTAAAGCGTAATATAAATTTTATCAGCTCCTCGTGACCTTCCTGCAAACTTCAATAATAATATCTCTATATTGGTAACCAAAAGTTGCTAAGCACCAGAATTTAAGCATCACTTTTTCTTCAAAGACCAGCAAGTTGTATGCTTTTGCAAGTTCTTTACGAAACAATGATCTATCGAAACTTACCTTTGTCAATATTTTCTTACTAAGATCAAGCATTTTAGACATAGCATTAAGTTTAAGTTTATTAGAATTAAAACAATTAAAAGCAAATGAATACCTACATAGGCATTATTTACTTAAACTTTTTACCAAAAATAAAGTTTTAATCTGAACAAAACAAAGTTTGGAATTATTTTAACTGGAAATAGTATAAGGATGATAAAAGTTGTAAATTGCTTATCAAAAAATAAATTTAACAACCTAAGGGCGTTTTAAATCATTAAAAAGCAATTAAATAGGAAAAGAATACAAATACAAATTTATTTTTTATGAATATTAGCTTATATTTGAGGCATGGTTTTGAGGATTGACAGCTATATTAAAACATTATTGTTTAGCCATAATTGTGTAATTATTCCATCTTTTGGTGGATTTGTTGGCAATTATAAGGGTGCTGAAATTCATCCTACCCAACATATTTTCACTGCACCTTGTAAGCAATTGGTATTTAATAAAAACCTCATCATAAATGATGGCTTGTTAGCCAATTTAATTGTTCAAGAAGAAAAGGTTACTTACCCCGAAGCACTTGAAATTATTGACAAGGATGTTTTCAAAATAAAACACTTGCTTTCATCTGGTGAAAAAGTTGAGTTAAAATCTATCGGATTTTTGCGTTTGGATGTCGAAAAAAACATTCAATTTAGTCCGGTATCATCCACAAATTATGCTACTTCATCTTTTGGCTTGCAGAGTTTCCAATCTTCTGCCATTAAGCGTGGTGGTTTTGTTTCCGAAGTTGGAAAAACATTTATTGATAGACCATCAGTAAAAGCAAAAACAGGAATAAAAAAATACAGAAAGTATGCACTTCCTTTACTGGTTTTACCCATTGCGATCATCTTGTTTTTATCTCCATTTTCTGCTGTTATAAAAGATAAAATTCAACTTCAAAGCTCTGGATTTTTTTATAGTACTGAATCAAAATTATATCAACCACAAACCCATTCTATTGATTTACCATTGGCTAAAATTGAACCAATGAAAGTAATAGAAGAAAGCCCGGTGATGGCAAGCATTCAAGAAACAAAGGTGGCATTCGCCATTGAGGAAACAACTAAAGTGAGTGCGCCTATGATCGATAGTGCAACTGAAACCCCTGCGGGATCATACACCTTAATATCAGGATGCTTTGCAGTTTTAGAAAATGCCGAAAAGCAAGTAGAGCAATTGAAGCTTAAAAATATCAATGCAAGTATTATTGGCAAAACTAAAAACGGTTTGTACCGTGTGGGTTGTGGAAGTTACATCAATCCCAATGAAGCCAATCAAGCCATGGAAAACCTAAAAACTCAGCAAACTGAGGTGTGGGTTTTGAAAAATTAATGCTAAATTTTCGGAATGGAAAATTCAATTCTTGATGAATTAAATGAAAGTGCAGCCACGCTCAATGCTTTTATAAATACACCATCTGCTATACTTGCCATTAAAAATGCAACCGATGTTATGGTAGCATCAATTGCTCATGGTAACAAGATAATTAGTTGCGGAAATGGAGGTTCAATGTGCGATGCTATGCATTTTGCTGAAGAACTTACAGGAAGGTTTAGAAATGAAAGAAAATCAATAGCCGCAATAGCAATATCAGATCCTTCTTATATCACTTGCACTGGTAACGATTACGGCTTTGATCACATATTTTCAAGATTTATTGAAGGCATTGGAAACGAGGGCGATGTTTTACTGGCCATTAGCACAAGCGGAAATTCAAGCAATGTAGTTGAAGCAGTTAAAGCAGCCAAAAAGAAGAAAATGTTTGTTGTTGCACTTACAGGTAAAGATGGTGGCAAGATAGCCTCAATGGTAGATGTAGAAATACGTGCGCCATTTTCTACCTATGCAGATAGGGCACAGGAAATTCACATAAAAGTAATTCATATTTTAATTAAAAATATTGAAATAGAATTGCAAAAGCACAAGCTGATTTAAGCCTTAAGTCAAATAACTAAATTACTCCGTCCAATATTATTCGAAATCTTTTACTCAATTTGTAGCAAAGCAATTTAAACTTTTTAAGTGTGCTTTTAATTCTTCATCAGCAATAAAAAGATAATTGTGATTTTGCTTAGGGTTTGCAGCATTAGCACTTTCTAGCATACTTTCATTTCTATTAAACAAATAATAGGCTTCATAATTATAGGAAGCCAGGTAGTCTAAAATAGCTTTTCTATTATTGCTGGTATCTAAAATCTCGATGAGCAAAACGGGTTTAAAATGCGCAAGCATATCTGTTGCGCCCTTTAACACATTGATCTCAAAACCTTCAACATCAATTTTTACAATTTTTGGTTGAAATTGATGGTTCGCTTTTAAATATAAATTCAAAGTAGTTACAGGAATTTTAATTTCGGCCACAATTTTATCTTTAGCCGCATGTTCCTTATCAAAGCTACTCATATAAGCCGATGAGGAAATATAAAAACTTAATTGGCCTTCGCTATCAGAAACACCTGACTGTTCAATTTTATAATTTTTAAAGGCGTTTAAGGCAATCATTTGTTGACATATTTTACTAACCTCCGGATTAGGATCAAATAAAACAGTAGGTCTATTCTCGCTTAAAGCGTAAACAGATCGTAAACCAACATTTGAGCCAATATCAAAATAAGCATAATTATTGCTGTAAAAGCTATTTAAATGTTTTTCAATAATGCTTAAACCTGCATCATGCCATATATAGCTGAAGGCAAAATGCCAGGTGTTTGGTAAATTCTTTTGTACAATGCATTCAACTTTTTTTCCATTTAGTAAAGTAAAATACCATTTAAAGTCAAAGGCTGGTTGCTTTACATTAAGCACAAAAAAGTCTCTAAATTTAAAGGATCCATTTTCATATAAAGAATTGGCCAAAGGGATTGTAGTGTTGTTGCTCATCAAAAAGTTGAGGAATCCTGCAGCCGTTTTTCTAATTAGTGATTTCATCGATTAAATAAAGATTTCAAATATAAGAGTTTAGCTTGTAATTGTATGGACACATTTATGTTTAATTGTTACACTTTGGGTGGGCTTATTCTGATGCCCTCCATATTAAAATTTGCAGGAATTTGCGGAGTTACAGTGCTATAAAAAGCTTTTATTTTGGCTAAATCTTCTGCTGTATTTCCAGTAATGGTAATCACCGGACCAAAGCCAGCTTCTTTTTTAGCATAGTCTAAAAAGCCTGTACATATTGGTACGTGGGCCTTTTGGGCTACATAATAAAATCCAGACTTCCATTTATCAACCCGTTTTCTAGTACCTTCGGCCGATAACATTAAAAACATTTTATCCGCTTGTTCAATTTTAGCTACCATTTCATCCACCACATTATTATTTTTCTTTCTGTCGATAGCTATTCCACCTGATTTTTTTAAAAGAAAAGAAAATGGAAAAACAAACAATTCTTGTTTAACCATATAATTAACCTTATAACCTAAAATATGAAGTGCACCTAGGGAAAACACAAAATCCCAGTTACTGGTATGTGGCGCTGCAATAATAACACATTTATGAATATCAGCAGGGATTTGACCTTTTATTTTCCAACCTCTAAGTTTGAAAAACCAAGCAAATAAACGTAACAAATAAAATGATTAAATAAGGTTTATCTTATTCAAAAGATCTTCGCGATAAGAGCCCCCAATTGGCAACATTTTTTTATCGATATCTAAAATTAAATTAGGATATTCAATAGCTGCAATACGCTCAATACGAACAATAAAAGAGCGATGAACTCTGATAAATTCTGAAGGAGGCAACTTGGCTAAAATATCTTTCATAGTACTATGAATGGTATATCTAGTAGTGGTAGTATTAACAATGACATAATCTTTAAGCGCTTCTATAAAAACAATATCAGCATTTTTCACTTTGGTTAAACGGCTGTTTGCTCTGATAAAAATACTATCTCTTGCAGCATCTTTGTTTTCAACAATTGAATAAAGAAAATCTCTTTCTTTCTGCACTTCGCTTACCTTTTCGTGCTTATAAATAGCCATTTCTATAGAGGTATGCAAATCCACTTCTTTAAAAGGCTTTATAATATAGCCATAAGGCTCGGTTATCTTAGCTTTGTTGAAAGTACTTTCATCTGCATAAGCAGTAAGAAATATAACTGGAATATTTAATTTTTCCTTAATTGCGTGTGCAGCTTCTATACCGCTCATAGCGCCTTTAAGCATAATATCCATTAATACTAAATCAGGATTCTTCTCGGTGGCAGAAGTAATCGCATTTTCGCCTGTTGAAACCACATCAACAACATTATAACCCAATTTCTTTAAGCTATGTTGTATGTCTTTTGCTACAATGCTTTCATCTTCTACAATAAGAATATTTGTCTTGCTCATTTTGTTATATTTTATTTGTAAATTTAAAAGTAATTTTAATTTCTGTACCTGGGTTAAGATTTCGGTGAAAAAGTTCACCATCTATTTGCTCAACCAAGGAGGTTACTAATTGCAGCCCCAATGTTTCTGTGTTTTTTATATCAATTTCTTTTTTGATACCAGCACCATCATCAGCCACAATTATTTCCACAAAGTTATGTATCTTTTTTATATTAACATCAATTTTCCCTTTTATTCCATTAGGAAATGCATATTTGAATGAATTCGAAATTAATTCATTGACAATTAAACCACAAGGAATTGAATAATCTAAATTGAGGAAAAGCTTTTCGGCAGTGACTTCTATCTCAATATTATCATCATCTACAAGGTAACTATGCTTTAAATTGGTAGCCAAATTATTGAGGTATTCACCAAAGTTTAAATTGCTAAAGTCTTGTGTTTGATAAAGGCTTTCATGAATATAGCTCATTGAACGAACACGATTTTGAAGTTCCCTGAATAAATTATCGGAATTTTTGTCTTTTAAATAAGCTCTTTGTAAATTTAAAATACTTGAAATGACCTGTAAATTGTTCTTTACCCGGTGATGTACTTCCTTGAGCAATACTTCTTTTTCTTTTAAAGACTCTACAATTTTCTTTTCAGCAAGTTTTCTATCGGTAATATCATGTGCAATGTAAGATACCTCATTTACCATACTATTAGGCAAAATAATAGGGTCTAAATAAATAAGATAATACGCAATGGCACCTTTGGTATCAGTAACTTTAGATTCAGTGTGTAACGATTTTCCTTTTAAAGCCTCCTTGTGCAACTTTATAAAATTTTGCGAATGCAAAGTAGGCGTTAGTTCGAGGGCACTTTCTTTCATATCAATACCTATTGCTGGTATTACGCCATAATCTTTATAGGTAGTTTTCGCAAATAATTCGTTAAAAGAAGTCAGCTTAAAAGTTCTGTCAATCGTATAAATTTGATGTGAACTGTTTTCGAAAATGGCGTTTAACTTGGCACTTTGAGTAATAATCTTTTCTTCCGTTCTTTTCTTTTCAGTGATATCATATCCTATAATGGCAACTTCGGTAATTGCAAGTGATTCACTTTTAATTGGGCTGATGTAAAATTCATAAATTTTTTCTACCCCATTTTTGTTTGTAATTTTAGATTCAAAATATTGAGGTTTGCCTTCAAGTGCTTCGCTTACCCTTTTAAACCAATACTTATTATTTTTTTCATTTGAAATGAGAGGTTTTTTATCCATGGCCAAACCTATGGTAGCTTTTACATCATAAACTTCTTTGAGCCATTGTGAAGTATTGGTATTAAAAGTTGACAATTTTTTGTTTTGATCAATAGCCATCACAAGATAATTGCTGCTTTCTAATATTGAATTAAGTTTAGCACTTTGTTTTAAAAATAACTCTTGATTTTTTTTATTTTCTGTAATGTCTTCGCACACTAAAACCAGATAGGCAGGCTCACTGTACTCATTCAATACGAGTGAAATATTGATATTGGCATTTATTATTTTCCCATTTTTATGTCTGTAATTCCTTTCTAGCGTGTAATTAGGGATTTTTTGTGCTATGATGCTTAAAAACTGATTTTGCCTTTCCTCAAGCTCTTCAGCCAAGGTAACATCCTGAAAACCCATTTGAAGAAGTTCGGCTTCATTGTAGCCTAGAATATCACAAAAACGTTGGTTTACTTGCACATATTTACCTTTTAAATCGAGTCGGGCAATACCTATAAAAACCTGGTTATAAATAGCCTTGTAGCGTTCTTCACTTAAATGCAATCTTTCACGTTCCTTCTTTAATTTTGTAACATCTCTCGAAACGCCCATTCCTCCTATTAACTTGCCATCATCATCCATCAAACCTGTGGCTGTTAAAAAACTTTCAAAAATTTCTCCGTTTTTCCTTTTATTCAAAATTTCACCAGAATAAAGGCCTTCCTTTTTCATTTTATGATTCACCTTTTCAAATGCATCATCTGAGGCATAAAGCATGGTAATTACTTTTCCAATAACCTCCTCTTGTTTATAGCCAAAAATAATTTGTGCTGCTCTGTTGAATTCTGTAATCTTTAAATTTTGATCATTGGCAATAATCATATCCAATGAGCTATTGATAATGTTTTTAGTATATAGCTGAGATTTTAATAGTTCTTTCTTTGCTTTTTCTTTTTGATATATTTCGTTTTTAAGTACTTCATTAGCCTCTTCTGCAATTTTTGCTCTTAGCGTTTCTCTGGCCAATAATTTTTGTGTTCCTACTAAATGAATGGCCACTAATATACAAGGTTCATTTTGATAAATAAACGGAATGCTGCTTGTTTCAACTTGAACAATTTCACCAGTTTTAGTTTTCACCTCAATTTCAAAGAAAGGTTGTTCCTTGCCTTGATACGCTTCAATAATTCGCCTTTTAACACCTTCATGATATTCAGGCATTACAAAATCCATTACCGATGAACCAATAAGTTGGTTTACATCATCAAAGCCAAACACAGTTAAACCACGTTTGTTAACAAAAACAATTTTGCCTTCTTTGTGAATGACTATACCTTCTGGAACAAAATCAACTAAATTTTTATAGTTTTCATGACTTTTTTGCAGTGCATTTTCAGCGTTTTTTTCATATGAAATATCAGTAACAAAACCTTCCAGGGCAAGTGGTTCATTATTTTCATTAAAAATCCCTTTGCCTACTTCATGAATCCATTTGATAGCGCCTTCTTTGGTTTTAATGCGATAAGTTAATGCATAATTTCTCTTTTCATTTACTGCCTTTTGCACTTCTTCCCAAACAAAATTTTGGTATTCGGGAAGTATTAAATCATTATAACTTATTTCATTGTTATTAATCACTTGAGACCGAGAGAATCCAGTTAAGTCGAGGCAACCATCACTCACAAACTCCATTGTCCAGTTAGTATCGTTTTTGCAACGATAAGCCATTCCTTGCAAATTACCGATTAAAGTGCTCAGCTGCCTTTCGCTTTCTCTTAAAGATTTTTCTACCTGCTTTCTATAAGTTATTTCGCTAAAAATAGCTTGAATGGCTTGCTTTCCCTTATATATAATTACATTGCTTCTGGCTTCAATATCAATCACTTTACCTGTGGTAGTAACTAATTTCATCTCAATTGCACCAAGGGCTTTATCACTATAAATAAGCCTAATTTTTCGTTGAATTTCTTTTTTAAATTTAGGCAAAACAAAATCGAAAATACTGTACTTTTTTAGCGAATTTGAATATAGGTCCAATTCAGCGATTTTATAAGCGCCAATATTTGCATATAATATCTGATCAGCTGTGTAAATCACCACACCTTCTGGCAAATTTTCAACTAAGGATTCATAACTTTCTTTACTTTCCTTTAGCTCCAGTTCAAGCACTTTTCTGTCACTAATATCAACTACAGTGCCTACAACCTTTTCTACTTCACCATTTAAATTATACAGTGCTTTTCCTTTAACATGTAAAAATTTGATGTTACCATTTTCGGTAATAATTTTATAATCCATATTAAAGTTATCGCCTGTTCTAATACTTTCTTGAATGGCGTTGAATAAACTATCATGCTCATCGGGATGAACATATTTTTCGAAATATTGATTTAAGTTTGGTGCATTTTTCTTTCGCGAAAGCTCATGAATAGCAAAAGCCGAAGGTGACCAATAAACCTCAAAGCTATTTATTGTGAATTCCCAGTTTCCACTTTGGGTAATGTCCTGCTCCTCTAATCGTTTTTCAAACTCATCTTTCAACATTTTACTTAAAGCTATCCTTTCAGAAATATCTCTGATAATGGCATGTGTATATGTTTCCTTGTCTACTAAAAATTCTGAAACATTTAATTCAGCGTCAAAAATTTCACCATTTTTTTTAAGCATTTTAAGCTCTAAAAGCGTATTACTTTGTTTTGTAGATGCTTTAAAGTATTGTTGAATTTTTTCTTTACTATTAGCTCCATCTGGCTGCGTCATTGGGCAAAGTTCCCAAATTGTTTTTCCTATAATAGCGTCTTTTAAGCCTTTAAAAAGTTCCTCCGTTTTTTCGTTGCATTCGGTAATTACATTTTTTTTAAGTACTAAAATAACATCATTAGACTTTTGAAAAAGCAATTTATATTTATCAACATTCTGACTATTAAGCCTTTCGTACTTATTAATGACGTTTATTCCAGGAAAGTATAAACCGTTATGATCAAGTTTGCTTTGAAGCAATTTGATTTCTGCAATGAGTTCGTCTTTTGATTTAAGGTCTAAATCAACCACTTTATTAAATTAAGCGGCTAAAGTAACTTTTTTTTTGATTTTGAATGTGCTATTTTAAAATTATTTCATTCACCATTAAATTCTGAAGCAACTAACAATGGCGTTGAGTTAAGCCCATTATAGATTTTTGGGATACCCCAAATTTTAAAATATTAATGTAAATAGCTATTTTTTTAAGGTAAATAGTATCTTTGCCGCCCTTATAATTTAACTAAACATGACAAAAATTAAATTTGGAACCGATGGATGGAGAGCCATCATTGCTGATGACTTTACAGTAGCAAATGTGGCACGAGTATCAGAAGCTACTGCAAAATGGGTAATAAAAAATGGAAAATCGAAGTCAGTTGTAATTGGACACGACTGTCGTTTTGCTGGTCAATTGTTTGCCGAAACTTGCGCACAAGTAATGATAAGTTATGGTGTTAAAGTTAGTATTGCTAAGAATTTTGTTTCTACACCAATGATTTCGCTTGGTGCGGTAAATTTAGGTGCCGATTTAGGTATCATTATAACTGCAAGTCACAATCCACCTGCTTATAATGGTTTTAAAATAAAAGGTAGCTATGGTGGCCCTTTAATGCCTGAATTAGTGCAGGAAATTGAAGATATCATTGAAGATGCTTGCAGCATTGATTTAAAAGCTAAATCAATGGACGAATTGGTAAAAGATGGAAAAGCAAGTTATGTGGATCTTGAAACTATGTATGTTGAGCATGTAGAAAAGAATTTTGATCTTGAATCCATCAGAAATTCAAAAATGCAATTTGCTTATGATGCCATGTATGGTGCAGGACAAAATGTAATGAGAAGACTTTTTCCAGATATCACTTTTTTACATTGCGACTATAATCCTTCTTTTGATGGACAAGCACCTGAGCCCATTCATAAAAATTTGACCGAATTTTCGGAGTTGATTAAAATGAGTGGAGATATTGATTGTGGTTTGGTAACAGATGGAGACGCAGACAGAATAGGGCTTTACAACAATGAAGGTGATTTTGTTGATTCACATCACATCATTTTATTGTTGATTCATTACATGGTTAAGTACAAGCAAATGAACGGAAAAGTTTGTACTGCTTTCTCAACCACAGTAAAAATAAAAAATATGTGCGAGCATTATGGTTTAGACTTAGAAGTTGTAAAAATTGGGTTTAAATACATCTGCGGCATCATGATTAAAGAAGATGTTTTGTTGGGCGGTGAAGAGTCGGGTGGAATAGCTATTAAAGGACATATTCCTGAACGTGATGGCATCTGGATGGGTTTAGTGATATGGGAGTTTATGGCAAAAACAGGAAAATCTCTTAAAGAATTAATTCAGGAAGTTTATGATATTACTGGTACTTTTTGGTTCGAAAGAAACGACTTGCACCTCAAGGAGGAATTAAAAAACACCATTGTAAACAACTGTAAAAATAATGTTTACAAGCAATTTGGGGAATTTAAAGTTCAAAGATTAGAAGATTTAGATGGCTGGAAATTCTTTTTCTCCGACAATGAATGGCTAATGATCAGAGCTTCGGGTACAGAGCCCGTTTTAAGAACCTATGCCGAAGCTGCCACCAAAGAAAAAGCATTTGCCATTTTAGAAGCCACAAAAAAAACTTTATTAGGTTAGTTTAAATATAACAATTTAGGATATGACAAGAGAAAGAGTATTAATAACAGGAGCCGCAGGATTTCTAGGTTCACATCTTTGCGATAAATTCATCAAAGAAGGTTATCATGTAATTGGGATGGATAATTTGGTAACAGGGGATTTAAGAAATATTGAGCATTTAATGAAACTTGAGCAATTTGAGTTTTATCATCATGATGTATCAAAATTTGTGCATGTGCCAGGCGAAATAAAATACATTTTACATTTTGCTTCTCCAGCCAGTCCTATTGATTATTTAAAAATTCCTATCCAAACTTTAAAGGTAAGTTCATTAGGAACACATAATATTTTGGGCTTAGCCAGAGCTAAAAAAGCGCGTGTACTTGTTGCTTCAACATCGGAAGTTTATGGTGACCCAGTGGTTCATCCTCAAACAGAGGATTATTGGGGAAATGTAAATCCTGTAGGGCCAAGAGGTTGCTATGATGAAGCAAAACGCTTTATGGAAGCAATTACCATGGCTTACCACAATGTGCATGGATTAGAAACCAGAATTATAAGAATTTTTAATACTTATGGTCCACGTATGCGCCTAAATGATGGCAGAGTTTTACCAGCATTTATTGGTCAGGCACTCAGAGGCGAAGATTTAACTATGTTTGGCGATGGTTCTCAAACTCGTTCATTCTGTTACGTTGCCGATTTAGTAGATGGTATTTACAAATTACTTTTGAGTGATCATCATTTGCCTGTAAACATTGGTAATCCAAGCGAAATAACAATCAAAGAATTTGGTGAAGAAATATTAAAATTAACTGGTGCCAATCAGAAATTAATTAGTTTGCCTTTGCCTGCCGATGATCCTAAACAGCGCAAACCAGACATTACCAAAGCCAAGACTTTATTAGGCTGGGAACCAAAAGTAGACCGAGCAGAAGGTTTAAAAATTACCTACGCCTATTTTAAATCATTGCCAAAAGAAGAATTGTTTAAAACTGAGCACAGACAGTTTTCATAAAGAAATTAAATGAATAGAAGTGTTAGTGTTTGATGCTTACAAAATAAGGGTCAACCGACACTTCTATTTTTTTTCTGGGAATCAATTCAAGGCTATTTAAGTCAATATAAGAAACATATCCATTTCTTCCACCACAGGCCGAAGTATGATGAGGTGCAGGTCCACGGCTACTGGTGTTTCTGTTGGCTACAATTACTTCTTTTTTAACATCATCCACCGCAATACCATGTGGTTGATAACCCGAGTACACATGTTTTATTAAACTCAAGGTATTTAAATCTATTACTGCAACAGAACCTCTTAGTCCCGGAAAATTGATTGTATCTTCCATACATGCAGCAAATAAATAATTTTTACTTTCAGAAATGGCTATTTCTTGAGGAAAAGATCCCACAGGAATGACTTTAACAAGCTTATCATCTGCCGTATTGTAAATTCTTATTTCGTTGGTATTTTGACACGATAAAATATATTTTTCGCCACCTGGTGTAAACAACACATCGTGTGGCTTTAATAACAATCCATTGGATTGATCAAGTGTAATCATCCCGCTAATATCAGGCTGTAGAGGCGTACTACCTGCTCCACTCAGATATATCTTGTAAAAGAAACTAGCTTCTTGGCCAAACACATATAAAATATTTTCTGCCTTGTTGAGTGCTACTCCATGAGGATAAGAAAATAAATTTGACCCAACATAAGTGGCCAACACTTCCATTGTATTTAAATCTATATACTTTACCCTGCCTTGCCCAGGATATGGTCCATCATTGGCATTATAATCAACACAAAAAGCATACTTTGAGTCTTTGGTTAAGATAAAAGTATTCCAACTGCCACTTTCAATATAGGCTTGAGCTACAAAAGTATCATCGCTTGTTCTAAATTTTTGAAAAAACTTACCATTTAAAAATATAACATAGTAATATTTACCATCAGCAGAAACTCTTACTTGATGCGGTGATTCAATTCTATCTTTAGATTCACCAACTTCAAAGCAGCGCATAGGCAAATCTGTTTCGGCATCAAATACAGTAATCAAATCGCAACCTTGATTACACACATAATACTTAGCCCTATTTGCGCCATTATCACTATATTTTACAAATCCTTTATCATCAGGCGCACCAAAATCTATCCAATTTCTTAGAGTTATAATTTCGGCTTTAGAAAGTGGTTCTCTATCAATAGGCATTGTTGGTTCTATTGAAATACCCAAATCATTATAGGTATTACAAAATAAAAACATGGTACTTTGTTGATGATTATATGGAATTACCGCTGCGCCATTTCTTGTACCTTCAAAAAGTTTATTCCATGTTGTTAAAGATAAGCCCGAAGCTGCATCTTTGCTAATATCATTATGACAGCCACTTACAGCACATTTATTGAGAACAATTTTCCCAATTGACTCGGGATAATTACCGCCACTCTTCACTATCAACTGGTTATCAATTTTGCATGTTCCTAAAAGCATTGAGCCAAGGAAAACAGTTAACGTTATCTTTATAATTGAGGCATTCAATTGAATAAAGAATTAATGTTGTACAATGAATTTTGATGAGTGCACAAACGAACCATTAGAAAGTTTACAAAAATAAACTCCTGATTTTAGGTTGCTTGTGGATAATGTATTTAATGTGCCTGCCTGATAATTTTCGGTAAAAATTATTTGTCCTTGCAGGTTCATAATTTCTAATTTAATAGCTTGTAATTTTAATACATCATCCATCATAAAATAAACATGATTATTTGCAGGATTTGGAAACAATTTAATTTCAGGGATAAAGGCTAAATCATTTAAATGTTGCGTTCCGGCTAAAGAATCGCCAATAAAAAAACTAACACCTCCACTATAATTTCCAACAACCAAATCTAGTTGTGTATCATTATTGATATCAAATATGGCTGGCGCACATCTTGCGCCTTCATATAAATTTTGAAATGTAGAATCTAAGAGCGTAAATGCTCCGTTTAAATTGTTATCGATATTGTTGTAATGATATATCTTGCCATTTGCTGAACCCACAAACAATTCATAAGTACCGTCTTTTTCGAATAAACAAGGAAAGCTAAAACCATTACTCACATTAACAGGAATAACATTTACATTGCCAAAAAAGTAGTTGGCACTATCTGCAGAAAAAATTGGATTAGAAACAGTTCCAATATTCTTGTAATAGTTGAGTTTTCCGTTACTTCTTCCGCAAAGCAAATCCAACTTATTATCGCGATTAACATCTATCAATTGAGGAGAAGGAAATTGACCAAAAAGGATTCCCGAAAACAAGGCAGAATTGAGCACATAATTTGCTGTTAAGCCAGGTGCAGCAATATTTTGATAGTAATAAAGACGGCCATCGCTTGCACCAATCACCATATCTTGATCGCTATCATTGTCTAAATCGCCAAATGTTGGTACTAAGTTTTGAAAATTTAAAGCTCCTAAAAGCGCATAATCTTTACTAAACAATTCAAACTTTGGTTGATTTGCAGTTCCTATATTTTTGAGGGCGGTTAGTTTAGAAGTATACACACAACCATTATCGGGATAACCATAATTGCCAATAATGATATCTGTTAAGCCATCTGCATTAAAATCAACAAAACTTGGGTAAGCCCCTTCACTCACATCTATCATTTCACTTTGTAAAAAGTTTAGTTGTTGATATTCAAAATAGGCAGAGTCATCAGTGTTGGTGTTTTTATACCACCACAATGATTTGTCGCTTAAGGAGCAAGTATTTGCATTAGGGCTTACTAATAAATCGCGCACACTATCATTATTTACATCTACATAAAAACTACATGGAAAGAGTGGCGCATTTACAGGTGTTGAGGAATAGGTAGGGAAATCGGTTTGTTGACTCACAATATCTGCCATTTGCAAAGTACCACCATTTTCAAGATAAGTAATATCATTGAATGAAATATCTCCAATGATTAAATCTCTTAAAGTATCGCCATTTAAATCGGCACATAAGGTACATGAGCCCGCATGTCGGGATGAACGATGGCTATTATCTTCATCAAGCGGTGCAATATGATCGATAGCACTACAAACATCAAGAGTTACAGAATTATTACTGAAGTTTTCTTCAAAATCGCCAAAGCATTCATCTACCAACATAAAGTAATTGAGTGAGTCGCAAGTACCATAATTTTCTACTGAAAAATTTTTATTCCATTGCATTCTGCTTCCAGCAAAATCAAAAGTTAAAATATCTATATCGCCATCATTGTCAACATCATAAATAGCTGGAATATCAGTACTTGTAACATATAAATTTAAATAATTGCTTGGCGGATTTGTATCGATATAATAGGAATACAATGTTTGTTTTACCAAAGTAAAATGTAAGCCATTCACTGCATCACCATCATTTTTGTAAACCATAATACCTAAATTGGTGTGCGAAAAAATATCCATTTTTCCATCACAATTATAATCGCGTAAAAGTGCCCAACTATCTAATTTTGGAAATTTATCTACATATTTATGATCGTAAATATAATCAACCGTGTTTGCTGCTCCGCCATTGATAAAGGTTGAAATTCTATTGCCTGTTCTATCAAACACAAACAAATCCATAATGCCATCATAATTTAAATCGATATCCGACACTTGCAAAAAGTTAAGCCCTCCGGCCCAAGGATTTTTTAATATAGTGCCATTTGCTGTTTGCACTATCACTGTATCAGTTCTGTTAAAATACAATTGTGCGTTTGCAGCAAGGGAAACTAAAAAAAGGGATGCACTTAAAAGAAATTTTTTAAAATTCATGTTAAAATACTTTACACAAATATACTAAAATAGCTTGTTAGCGCGCAGGCAGAGTGTTAATTTAATGGAAAAAACGCTGTTGATTATTTAGTTTAAGATGATGTTTGGAATTAATGCGACAAAATAAATGATTAAGAAGTTTTGTTTCTGCCCGATACATCAATTAAAATCATCACTAAAAAAGGAAGTAAAAAAGGCACCCCAAAAACGCTGGGATAATGCAACATTTTTAAGGCAATAATCACCACTATGACAATGATAGCACCAATGATCCCAATCAATCGCATTTTTCTCATTCTAATTTCTTTTTAAATACACACAATTTCAATATCTTTTTTGGCCTCTCTGTGGCCCATTGCTGATGCTTTTTCCAAATCGGCACAGCAAGCTTTTTTATTATTTGTTTTGTAATAACATTTGCTCCTGGTATAAAAGGCAGCCGCTTCTGGCTTTATAGCAATGCTTTTACTTAATATTTCTATGGCTTCGGCAAATTTGTTGGTTTCAAAAAGCAGGTTTCCTCTCAAAGTCCAGGCTTCTACATTTTCAGGTTCTAATTCGCACACTTTTTTAAAATCGTTGAGTGCTAACACGTATTTTGATTTGCCTTGCAGCACATAAACTTTGGCGCGTAATAAATAAGCAGGTGCATATTCCCTATTGAGTGAAACCATTTTATTACAATCTTTAATGGTGGCTGGCCAATCCTTTTTCTTAAAGTTGGCATCGGCATGCATAGCATATACTTTTATATCTTTTGTTTTAAAGATATCAATTAAAGTATTGTAATCTCTTAGGGCATCATCAAATTTGCCCATTTGAAGGTAACATTCGGCACGCGAGGCATAAATTTCTTCGGTACTTAATCTGTTGGCCACACAGCTGTTGAAATCCTTTAATGCAGGCTCTAATTTATTTTGCTTTAAATAAATTTTACCTCTTTCGAGCAATGACTCGCTATGCATAGGATTTTTTTTGATGAGTTCGTTAAAATCGCCAAGGGCCTCCATATTGTTGCCTTTTTGTGCCATAATTCTTCCTCTAAAGTAATACACATCGGTATTGGTAGTTTTCAATTCAATGGCTTTATTGAAATCTTTTAATGCATCACCTTCTTGTTTATTCTGATAATAATAAATGCCTCTTTTAAGATAGGCGTCCGTTTTTTTTGGATCTAACTGAATAGTTTTACTAAAATCGGCAATGGCTTTTTCATCTTTAAGTTTGTGATATAAAAGAGCTCTGTAGTAGTAAGCATCTACATAATCGCTTTTTAGTTTAATGGCTTGTTCAAAATTTTTAAGTGCTTCATCCTTTTTTCCTATTTCGGCTTCTGCCCGGGCTTTATCGCAATAAGATGGCGCATGATTTTTATCCTTTTGCAAAGCCAAATCAAAATCTTTAATGGCTTCTGCATAATTTTTTGCTTCTAATTTTTCCATTCCCCTGTCGTGAAAAACATAGGCAGGCTGTGCCATTACGCCAATAATTGATAAGAAGTAAACAAAGAGAATTATCGGTAATTTTTTAGAAGTCATATGAGGCTCAGGTAAACTTAGTTTACCCTTAATTTTTCATATTTAGTTACATTGCCTGGATCAATGGTATTGAGTATAGGAACCAGTTTTGTTTTAACCTCTGGTGTGGCTATAGAAAAAATATTTACCACTTCATCGGCTTTCGCTAAAAAGAACACTTGCATTAAAAAAGAGCCCATTTGCATGTTATGTACCTTTAGCAAACCTTCGAGGGCATCGGCAATATTTTTCCTTGCTAATTCCACATCATTGGTCATCATATCCAAACCCATTCTGTGATAATTATACAAACAAGAACGCACCCCTTTAAAGTTAGCATTCGCTAAATTTTCGGCCAACCAATACCTGTTTTTGGAGCCTTCAAAAGCTTTCCAACCTTTATCGGGCGCATTTTGGGCGTTGTTTACGATGGTTTGTGCTTTTTGGTAATATGGAGTGCCTCCATCTGGACTAAAAGTATCATAATCTAAACCAATAAAAATAAAGGCATAATAGCCTAAAGTGGAGGTGAGGTTATTGATAAAAGTGTTTTCGTTGAACTCAAAAGGTTGAAACGGGGTGTATTTAAAGGTAAAATCGTTATCCTGATAATTAATTAAATTGGTGTTATAAGAGCTTTTATATACTGGTCTGCGCGATTGCACAATGATATTGGCTTCAAACTCATCTACCGAAATTCTTTTGGTAACATTGATGGTGATATTACACTCAATTTTTTCGTCTTGCTTGTAGTTATCGTTGGTCCAACGGGTGTTATTCATAAACTCTTTAACGGCAGTTTCGAGTGTTTCGAAAACACTGCGCTCAGTACCTTGAATGGCGGGACTCAGCACTTTTACAGTACAGTTGAGTTCCTGGGCAACAAGTGTATTGCTAAGTGCAATGAGTAGAAAAAAGAATAAATAGTTTAATTTCATTGGAGTTCAAAAGTACAATGGAAAACGGAAAAAGAAAGTTAATATTTAAAAATGTTGGAATTAATTTGAAAATTTGGCAATTTGAAAATTTGAAAATGAGACCCCAAAGTAGGCGCTAAGCTGAAGCCCTGCAATTTTAAGGTTGGGCTTAGTGACGGCACTTTTACTATAATTTCTATCATTACTTAAAACTTTAAGACCTTTTTTGAGTTGACAAAAAATAAAACTGTCTACCAAAATTTCTTGATATATTATTCGGGTAAAAACATCCATAAATCCTACTAAGAATTGCCCAATATAGTCATTTGGAATTAATCACAACAAGGGCTTAAATTTATTGCTTTATTTCTTTGTATTATAGAATTTAAAAAGCTACATTTGCACTCCTTTTTGGCAAAAAAACACATGGAATCTCCAGTAAAAATATTCTCAGGCACGCAATCGATGTACCTTTCTAGCAATATAGCAGTGAGCTATGGGCAGGATTTAGGTAAAATGACGGTTTCAAGATTTAGTGATGGTGAGTTTCAACCTTCATTTGAGGAAACAGTAAGGGGAGCGGATGTTTTTATTATACAATCTACTTTTCCGCCAACAGATAATTTATTTGAAATGTTGTTGATGATTGACGCGGCTAAAAGAGCATCGGCCAACCAAATTATTGCAGTAATGCCTTATTTTGGATTCGCCCGTCAGGATAGAAAAGACAAGCCAAGGGTGGCGATTGGTGCTAAATTAGTAGCCAATTTGTTGAGCTCTGCTGGTGTTACGCGCATCATAACGATGGATTTGCATGCTGATCAAATACAAGGTTTTTTTGATGTGCCTGTGGATCATTTGTACGCTTCGAGCATATTTTTACCTTACATACAATCATTAAATTTACCTAACTTAACCATGGCTGCGCCTGATATGGGCGGCTCAAAAAGAGCGAATGCTTATGCTAAGTACTTGAATTGTGATATTGTGATTTGCTACAAACAACGCAAAGTGGCCAACAAGATTGAAAGCATGACTTTGATTGGTGATGTAGAAGGAAAAGATATTGTACTGGTGGATGACATTGTTGACACGGCTGGCACTTTAGCAAAAGCTTCTGACATTATGATGGATAAGGGTGCTAACAGTGTAAGAGCGGTTTGTACGCATCCTATTTTATCGGGCAAAGCGTATGAAACAATTGAAAAATCGAAGTTAACGGAACTAATTGTTACAGATACCATTCCGCTTAAAAATGAAATAAATTCAAGTAAAATAAAGGTGTTGACCGTAGCCGATTTATTTGCTGATGTGTTTAAACGTGTACATAATTTTGAATCGATCAGTTCTTATTTTATATCATAAATATTACCCGCAATAATAAATAATATACAACCAAAGTAAGGGCGGGATTTGCTGAGGTTAACAAAAAAAACAAATTAAATGAAATCAGTATCTATTAGCGGTTTGTCAAGAACAAACGTAGGGAAAAAAGATGCGAAAGCTGTGCGCAATGCAGGTTTTGTACCATGTGTACTTTACGGAGGTAAAGAGCAAAAAACTTTTTCAGTAAAGTATAACGATTTATTACCTTTGGTTTACACACCAGAAGTATTAACTGTTGACTTAAACATTGATGGCACAAGCTATAAAGCTTTGATGCAAGAAATTCAGTTTCATGCCATTAACGATAAAATAGTGCACATCGACTTTTTAGAAATGTTTGATAATAAGCCTGTATTTATTGATATTCCAGTGCATACAACTGGAAACTCTATTGGTGTTAAAGCGGGTGGTAAGTTAACGTTGAATGTAAGAAAATTGAAAGTAAAAGCTTTACCTGCTAATTTACCAGACAGTATTGAAATTAAAATTGATGATTTAGATATTGGAAAGAGCATTAGAGTATCTGAAATTGCAGCTAAGAACATTGAATTGTTAGATACACCAAATATGGTTGTGGTAACAATTAAAGCTACTCGTAACATGGCTTCTGCAGCAACTGATGCCGCTAAAGCGCCTGCTAAGAAGTAAGCTTAAATTAATTTATAATAAAAGGGACGCAATTTGCTTTGTGTCCCTTTTTTTATGAATGGCATTTAGAATTGACATGTATTAACTTCAATTTACTATATTCGCTAAAAAAATAGTCAGCTCATATGCAAACATTTAAATATTTTTCTTTGGCACTATGTTTGTTTATAGTGGCCTGTAATTCAAGTAAAAAAGTTACAACAGAACCAAAAGTAGCCATGCCAGAATTAAGTTACAAAAAAAGCATTTTACCCATTATTGAAAGTAAGTGTGCTGTAGAAGGTTGTCATATACAGGGATTTCATGAAGGTGATTTTACTATTTTTGAAGAGTTAAAAAAGCAGGTTGATAGAGGAAAGGTAAGAAGATTAGTGATAGATAATAAAAGTATGCCTCCAGAGCAACCTTTAGAAAGTAAAGACATAAAATTAATAGATACCTGGCTTAAACAGGGAGGAAATAATAATTAATAAACCAAATAATAATTTAAATATGAAAAAAATCATTGCCCTTGCAGCGCTTGTTATTGCTGGATATGCCAGCGCCAGTGCCCAAATTTACAAATCAAAAAAAGATGAAGTAAAAGTTAGTTTTTTCTCTTCAACTCCAATTGAAGATATCTCTGCTGTGCACAGTACTTCCACCTCATTTATTGCAAACGACTCTATTAAATTTACTTTAGCAAATACCGGATTTGTTTTCCCAAAACCATTGATGCAAGAGCATTTCAATGAAAATTATATGGAAAGTCCGAAGTATCCAAAATCTACTTTTAGAGGTAAAATTAACGAGAAAACAGATTTGAGTAAAGATGGTGTTTATAAAGTTACTTGTACTGGTGTAATGTTTATGCATGGTGTAGAAAAAGTAATAACGATACCTGGCACCTTTACTGTTAAAGGTGGTGTAGTGAATTTAGTAGCTAGTTTTAAAGCTAAATTAGATGACTATAAAATAGCCAGACCAAAAGTAGTAATGGAAAAAATTGCTGATGAGATTGATGTGAAGATCAATGCTAACTATGAGGCTTATAAAAGGCCTTAAGGAGAGGTTTGTTGGTGATAACATCAACAAGGAGTAAGTGACCAACAAGGAGTAAAAAGTTTGTTGGTGATAACACCAACAAAGAGTAAGTGATAACATCAACAAGGAGTAAATAATAAATTTGTTGGTGATCCCTATAACTCCTATCGGGACTAACAAAGAGTAAATAATGAATAAAAAGAGCACTGTAAACGGCTGTTTACAGTGCTCTTTTTTATTGTGTAAAAATTAATAAATGGCAGGAAATTGACTTGGATCTGATTCGTGCATGATGGCATAGGCTGCATCAAAAACATCTTCAACAGATGGTTTGCTAAAGTAATCACCATCGGAGCCATAAGCTGGTCGGTGTGGTTTAGCAGCAAGTGTTACAGGTTTTGCATCTAAATATTGATAGGCATTTTGTGTTTCAACAATTTGCTGTAATATGAAGGCTGAAGCGCCACCTGGCACATCTTCATCAACAACCAATAATCTATTGGTACGTTTTACTGATTCACTAATTAACTGATTTATATCAAAGGGCAATAAGGTTTGAACATCTATTAACTCCACAGCAATCCCGATGGCCTCCAGTTGCTCGCAGGCTTCGGCTGCAATTCTGCAAGTGCTTCCATAAGTAACTAATGTGATATCTTTGCCTTGACGCAAAATTTCTGGCACCCCTAAAGGTGTTTTAAATTCACCTAAATTGCTAGGCATTTTTTCTTTTAAGCGATAGCCATTCAATGGTTCTACAATTACCCCGGGCTCATCGCCTTCTAATAATAAATTATAAAATCCAGCTGCTTGTGTCATGTTGCGCGGCACACAAATATTTACACCTCTTAAGGCATGGATGATGGTTCCCATTGGAGAACCGCTATGCCAAATACCTTCTAAACGATGACCGCGCGTTCTAATAATTAATGGTGCCTTTTGTCCACCTTTAGTTCTGTATTGCAGGGTAGCCAAATCATCACTTAAAATTTGCAAGCCATATAAAAAGTAATCTAAATATTGAATTTCGGCAATTGGACGCAAGCCACGCATGGCCATGCCTATGCCTTGTCCCATGATGCTTGCTTCTCTGATACCCACATCGCTTACACGTAATTCACCAAATTTTTCCTGTAATCTTTCGCAGCCCTGATTTACATCACCAATGCGGCCAACATCTTCACCAAATATCAATACTTCGGGTCTGTTGCTTAAAATATAATCAAAGTTATCGCGAATAATTTCTCGTGCATCCACCATTTTAGATTCTTCATTATACACAGGTGCTACTGCGCTAATGTTGCTTAAAGCTTGCGCTGACTGGCTATGGAGATGACTACTGTATTTATCATTACACTCATTTAAAGATTGATGATAAAAGTTTTTAAGTGCTCCATTCACGGCATCGCCTTCGCTTCTTGTGATGCGAATAGCCTTTCTAATGGTGCTATGAATATCACGTCTGATAGGATCCATAGTAGCATTAAAGTTATTTTTTAATGCTGTTAAAGCTGATTGAAAAGTACTTTTACTGATTGCCTCGTCTAATAAATTATTAAAGCTATTTATTTCTGCTTTAATAGGATCAAGGAAGGCTTTCCAGGCTGCTGACTTGGCATCTTTAACCTTGTTTTTTGCTTCATTTTCAATGCTCACTAACTCTTCTTCGGTAGCCAATGCATTTTTAAGCATCCAATCGCGCATTTGTTTGATGCAATCGAAGTCCGCTTCCCATTGCAAACGTTCTTTATTTTTGTACCGTTCGTGGCTGCCAGAAGTACTATGGCCTTGAGGTTGCGTAATTTCTTCGACATGAATTAATACGGGTACATGTTGCTCGCGTGCAATAGCAGTAGCTTTTTCAAAGGTTTCACAGAGCGCCACATAATCCCAACCTTTAACTTTAAAAATTTCAAAGCCATTGGTGTTTTCTTCTTTTTGAAAGCCTTTTAATACCTCTGAAATGCTTTCTTTCGTGGTTTGATATTTCTTTGGCACCGAAATCCCATGTCCATCATCCCATACACACATCACCATTGGTACTTGCAAAACACCGGCTGCGTTAATTGACTCCCAAAACAAACCTTCGGAAGTACTTGCATCGCCTATAGTGCCAAATGCAATTTCATTTCCTTTGTTGGAGAAGTTGGTAAAACCTTCTAAGCCCGGCACATTTCTATATATTTTTGAAGCTTGCGCCAATCCCAACAATCGGGGCATTTGGCCAGCGGTAGGTGAAATATCGGCAGAAGAATTTTTTATTTGCGTTAGATTTTTCCAGGAGCCATCGTTATTTAAACTGCGTGTAGCAAAGTGCCCACCCATCTGGCGACCGCCCGATGTTGGATCTGCATTTACATCGGCATGAGCGTATAAACCAGCAAACCATTGTTGTATATTTAGATTTCCTGTAGCAAACATAAAAGTTTGATCTCTGTAATATCCAGAGCGAAAATCGCCTTCTTTGAAACTTCTAGCCATAGCGAGCTGCGCTACTTCTTTTCCATCACCAAAAATGCCGAATTTAGCTTTTCCTGTAAGCACTTCTTTTCTTCCTAATAAACTTGCTTCTCGACTTTCCACAGCAATTCTGTAATCGCTAATTACCAATTGCTTAAAATCTTCAAAAGGAGGGCTTGTAACTTTTGAGGTTTCTTTTGACATGATATATTTTGAAAAAATTTATGTATCCTATTTGGAGCAAATATAATAAAAAAAGATGCCTTTTTCTGCTACTTTATAGAAATTCAGTTTGTAAGCTATTTCAAATAATGTATGGTAAAATTAGAGCGAATTCATTTTTTTGAAGTTCACTACACTCACGATGTGCAAGGCTGCCGTTTCTGTTCTTAGTCTTGAAGTGCCCAAATTGAGCGGTTTATAGCCCTTTTCATTGGCAGTAATAATTTCTTTTGGTGTGAAATCTCCTTCAGGGCCAATTAAAAAAAGATTATGATTTATGCTGGTATTAAAGGTTTGCAAATTGCTTGATGCAGGCGCATTTCCAAAGCATATAAAAGCCTGATGAACTTTTGTTTTTGTTACAAAGTCATTAAATGAAATGGCTTCATTGATGACGGGCAATTGATATTTTAATGATTGTTTCATGGCTGAAACGGCCACTTTTCTAAGGCGTTCTGTTTTAATTTCTTTACGTTCCGACCTTGAACAAATCAATGGCGTTATTTCATCTATACCTATTTCAACAGCTTTTTCTAAAAACCATTCCATTCTATCCATACTTTTGGTGGGGGCAATGGCCAAATGCAAACTGTAATTGCTTGGCTTATCGTATTTTATTTCTTGCGTTATTGAAACAATGCATTTCTTATGATTTACTTCTAATAATTCAGCGGTAAACAAACTTCCATTTCCATTGGTAAGATTGATTACATCGCCCGACTTTAAACGCAGCACTTGCGCACAATGTCTTGATTCTTCTTCATTTAAAATTTGTGTAGTATTTATGAATAGGTCGGATTGATAAAAGAGCTGCATATACAATAGATAAATTTAAGGTGCAATTGGAAATCTTAATTCAAAAATGGTTCCTTCATTTTCGATGGAGGTAAAGGAAATATTGCTATTGATATTTTCGAGAATACTTTTTACCATGGCTAATCCTAAGC
>JBILPB010000135.1:0-9261 GCA_044374175.1 Bacteroidia bacterium
TTTTTATTTTGAGTTTAGTTAGTAAAAAAATCTTGAGGCAAATTTAATGGGGCCTGTTACTACCTAAATGACATTCATCATTTTAAAAAATGATTTTGCTCATATTTAATCTCAACTGTTTCAATAAGCTATTTTTTGTGAATTTAATTATGATATCAATCTTTAAATAGTATGAATTTAAAAATAGATAATTTGAAATAAACATTATGTAAACATTACGAAAAATGTGTGTTTTAGTGCAAATGAGGTAAACATCGATGATGGGGCTCAATAAAATTATTTTATTCTGAAAATGACTGATTTTAGAAAGAAGGGATTTTATCCTTGAATTGATTCATTATTAATAAACATTTTTAAAACAAAAAATTGGTATATTTTTGTTTCGATATTTTACTTTTTCATTTCTATTTTGATAAATTTATTATTCCTTGAGCAATAACGCTAACGCTTGGTTTATAATCATTTTTTCACTTTTGTGTCTCATCACAAGTGTAAGATATTACTATAAAGATAATTTTAATTTGGCCTTATTCTTCATTATAATATGTGGTTTGGCTCTGAGAGTTTTTATTTCAAGTGATCCTTTTTTACACGATTGGGATGAAAAATATCATGCTCTAGTGGCAAAAAACCTAATGGTAAATCCATCAAAGCCAACACTGTATTTAAATCCCATATTGCCTTACGATTTTACTAATTGGACATCAAACCATATTTGGTTACACAAACAACCAATGCCTTTATGGTTAATAAGTCTAAGTTTGAAAACCTTTGGTATATCTAATTTTGCTGTGCGAATTCCATCTATACTGCTTTCAACGATTTGTATTTGGCTTACTTTTTTCATTGCCTCTGAATTAATAAATAAAAAAGTTGCTGTTATTGCTGCATTTTTATTTAGTATAAATGGTCTTGTTCTAGAACTTACAGGCGGCAGGGTTGCAACAGATCACATTGATGTTGTTTTCTTGTTTTTTACAGAATTATCTGTAGTGTTTTCAATTCTTTTTTCTAAAAACGCGAAGCATCTTTTTAATATTTTAACTGGTGTTTGCATTGGTGCAGCAATTTTAACTAAATGGCTACCGGCTCTAATTATACTGCCTTTATGGCTTTTGCTATTATTCGACTCGAAAAAATTTACTTTA
Organism: Bacteroidia bacterium; assembly: GCA_044374175.1. Lineage (GTDB taxonomy): Bacteria > Bacteroidota > Bacteroidia > UBA4408 > UBA4408 > CAIKXD01. Next base: position 1,149 of record JBILPB010000135.1, read on the forward strand.
AAAGCAATTGCTCAGAACTTCTTGATCCTACTATTTACAACTATTATTGTTTGTGTTCCTTGGCAAATTTATATTCACACAGCTTTTCCTAAAGAAGCATTTTGGGAAACTTCATTTAATCTAAAGCATTTTACTGAGGTTATTGAAAATCAATCTGGCTCGTATTTATATTTCATCAATAAAATAAGGATAAATTACGGAGAATTAATTTACCTTTCATTGATTTGGTTTTTAATTGTTTGTTTTAAGAATCCATATCGCCTAAAGCTTTTAGTATTGCTAGTTTGGTTTATAGTGCCTATTGTTTTTTTTAGTATCGCTAAAACAAAAATGCAAGCATATATATTGTTTGTTTGTCCTGCTCTTTTTATTATCACTGCTGATTTTTGTCAATATTTAATTCAATTAGAAAACACAAAATTTAAGTGGGTTTTTAATTTTATTGTTATTCTAATTTTAATAACCCCTATAAGATATTGCATAGAAAGGTTAAAACCCTTTAAAAATGAAGATTCAAAAATTTCAATAACTGCTTCAATTTTAAAATTAAAAAGCAGCAATTTTACTTCTAAAGATGTACTATTAAACTGCAACTATCCAATAGAAATGATGTTCTATACCAACTTAACCTCTTACAAAGGTTTACCAGAAATTAATGTGATAGAAGATTTGATCAAAAAAGGATATCATGTTCATATAAATAACCATGAAAAAATACCTGATGAAGTTAATAAAATTAATGGCGCTAAATTGATTGATCTTGGTTTCTGAATCACCTTATTTCTAATTTTTACTATTATGAAAATGCATTTTGTTTGCTTGTTTTATATATTGCTTGCAAGCAATATTATGGCTCAAATTTGCAATGGTAAAAAAGCTATTCTTATAGAAGACGGAATTTGTAACTCTAATGATTGGGTGCTTCAATTTGAAGACAATTTTGATGGTTCTAATTTAGACACAAATAAATGGTCTATACCTTATCAGGGTGTTATCAGAGATTTTGAATTTAATAACGAAAAGCAATGGTATAACAATACTGGATCAAGCCCAAGTTTATATGTAAAAAACAATATTGAAATTAACAATGGCTATTTAAGAATATTAGGCAAACTCGAAAACCCCGCAATTGTTGGCACATACGTATCTAATTTTGATGTAACACCTTGGAAAGTAGAGACTGAAACATTCAATTTCTCCTCGGCTCAAATTGCGTCTAATGAAGATTTTGGATACGGGAAATACGAGCTTAGATGTAAAATCCCGAAAGGAAGAGGTTTTTGGCCAGCATTTTGGTTATACGGTGTAGTTGGAAATAACGCAAGTGAAATTGACATTTTTGAGTTTTGGGATGATAACACTTGCAATCATAATATGAATGTACATCTCAACCATAATATGTGTTTAACCGATTACAATGCCGATGATTTCTCTGAAGAATTTCACGTGTTTACATTAGTTTGGGATAATTATAAAATCGAATGGTATGTTGATGGAAATCTTAAAAGAAGAAATACCAAATTTAACACAATACTTGGCCAACAAGTAGAATGTGAGCAGCTAAAGAAAAATCAAACTTATATTGTAGATAAAAACTACCCTCTTGAAAAAATGAATATTATTTTAAATTTAGCCATCCAAAACGATAAATTCAAACCTAACGAATCAACCATCTTTCCCGGTGTGTTCGAAATTGATTATGTAAGATATTATTCTAAATAAAAAAGATAGCACCTTCATCAACTACAGCATTTCAAATGAACAATAAAAAAATCAATTAAGTGTTCCTAGAAGTACTATTGTAATTTAAAAAGTAGCCTCCTTACTAAGCTATTTTCAATTAGCTCCTTTACTTTTGCTTAACTACTCTTTGATATTCAATTTTGTCATCGCTTTTAAACTGAAAGTAGTATATGCCATCAACCAATGAGTTCATATTTAATTTAAAATTATTTTGGCCAATGGAAGGGTTTGTATAAACCTGTTTTCCGCAAACATCAAATATATTCAAAGCGTAATGGTGACCATTTTGCAAAACTGTTGCAATGTTTAAAGCATCATTTGCAGGGTTAGGATATAAAGTATAATTAACCCTGTTGCTTTCAAAATTAATCCCTTTTGACGTTATAAGATCATTAATGGTGTGCAGTGATTGATTGGTAACAATGGCAGGGTTAAAATCAAAATAAATATGAGCCGTATTCGTTATCTCATCGCTATTGTTTAAATTGTCTTTTAGTTTAATCGCATACTTAATGTATCCATGGCTACCTGGTTCATTGCTGTTGCTATCTGGCAAATTAATATTATTAAAACTCCACCAAACCACACCGCCATTGTTTATTTGAGTGCTATACGGATGGCTTGAGGATATCATACGTATTGATGTTAGATCTAAATTTCCACTGATAGTATCTTTTAACAACACATTGACAGCTTCTGCAGTTCCTGTATTTTGAAATCTAATGGTATAAATTATTTCTGGTGTACTAGATGGTATTTCTCCTAAAGTACCATCTCCTTGCGGGACTCCATGCTTGTCGTTGGGGTCATAGGCGCCAATTACAATGTCTTGTAAAGTGTAACTGTTATTGTTGGTATCGATATCAATATTTTGATCAGCAACATGGCCAAAGTTTTGCAAGCTACTGCCTAATAAACCAACATTAGCCGGTACTGTAAAATATACAAGAATTGATTTGTTTTCAAAAAGGTTTAAAGAGTCAATAGCCCAAACAATGGAATCGCCAATATGACTTAAAAAAGGAAAAGAAGTGGAGTCGAAATTTAAATTATTATCATAGGTAAATGTTGCTAAAATATTAGTGGAAGGCAGTGAGCCAACATTTGAAACCGTTAAATTACATGTATATGGAAAACCTGGTCTTGGTGCACTCATAGCCGTTAAATCTATTGAAATATCATTAATATTAGATTGTAATTGCAACCCAAAATTTTGATTTTGTAAAACACTGGAATTGCTACTAATATTAAAAACAATACTATCGGGACTAACATTATTTATGTAAGGCGAATTTTGTATCAATTTGGCCGAATAACTGCCTGTATTTAAAACCGCACATTGGTAATCACCTGCACTATTTGTAATGCTATTGTAAACAGTAGAGGTAACATTAATTATCTGGTTGGGCAGTTTTTGTTCATTACTATCAAATAAATTATTGCTGTTAGCATCATAATACACCATCCCCGAAATACCAGAAATACCTCCATCATTATGCACTATTAAGCCACCATAATTTGGTGTTATCCATAAATTATTGAGCTGATCAACACTAAGTGCATCAATTCTGTTATTGGTTATTACCGAATTACTGGTATTAAAACTCGTCCAATTGGTGCCATCAAAACGCACCAAACCCTGCGTTTCTGTACCAATCCAAACTACATTATTGTGGTCTACAGCTATACTCCAAATTTTATTATCGGGCAAGCCTGAATTGCTTGTGTTATAAATCGTCCAATTGCTGCCATCAAACTTGGCTATACCACCATTATAAACTGCAACCCATTTGTTATTATAGGAGTCAAAATCTACACCATTAGTTGATAAATTGGGAGCAAATCCTGCACTTTGTAATAAATGGTTAGTAATTATGGTATCATTAATTTCAAAAAGTCCTTCGTAATGACAACCCCATATTTTTCCATTTAAATCTTTCTTTAAACGTGTAATCCATCTTCCTGTAAGTGTTGAGTTGGTTGGATTATAAAAATTCCAATTAATGCCATTGAACATATAAAGTCCTTCCCAAGTATTTGAACCACCATCTGTACCCACCCAAATTCGGTTTTGATGATCAACCTCAACAGAGTATAAAATATCTAAACTTTGTCCAGTAACATTGTAGCTGGTCCAAGTGTTAGATGCCACATTAAACTTATTCAAATTTTTCCATGATGTTACCCACAAATTTCCTGAAGTGTCAAATGCCGATTGCCTTACATCATTATCGCTTATTCCTGAGTTTGAAGTGCTGTAGTCGGTCCAGGATCCATTGCTTAATTTATGTAAACCATTAAAATAACCACCAATCCATTTTACATTGCTGGAGTCCGTATAAATATACCTGTTTGCTGCTTCTGGCACATTTGGTGGAAAGACATACCAAGTATTGTTTTGAGCAATAACATTGTTGCTCACTTGCACAATTACGAATAAAAATAATAGTTTTAATTTTTTCATGGTGATTTATTAAAATTAGGTAAAAGTAGGAAAAAGGGAGCGCCTTAACATAAAAAAAGGTAGCACCTTAACACACTTAATTGCTAAAGGTAAAAAAAGGTAGCACCTTAACAAACATTATTGCTTAAGGTAAAAAAGGTAGCACCTTAACACACATTATTGCTTAAGGTGCTACCTTTGCATGTTTAAATTAAAAAAATGAAACCAACTCAAATTCCTTTACATGAGGGAAAGTTTTATCATATCTACAATCGTGGAAATAATAGAGAAACACTCTTTTACACAGAGGCTAACTATAAATACTTTTTAAAAAAATATGATAAATACCTTTCTGAATATATAGATACTTATGCCTATTGCTTATTACCAAATCACTTTCACTTGTTGATCTCTGTAAAAGAATCAAAAGATATTCCTCATGAAGTAGGAAATAAAAAAGAGCAAACCTTGGAGCAAATAATCAGCTTTCAATTTCGTAAGTTTTTTACTTCTTATGCCATGTCCATCAACCTACAAAAAAACAGAACAGGAAGTTTATTTCAAAAAAGTTTTAAGCGCAAAGAAGTAGCCAATGATACTTATTTTTCAAATCTAATTTTATACATTCACGCAAACCCACAATTGCATGGACTCATAGATGATTTTAACAGCTATATGTGGAGCAGCTATGCAAGTATTTTAGCTAATAAAAAAACTAAATTAAAAAAAGAAGTGGTGTTAAAATGGTTCGATGGTATCGAGAATTATAAGGCATGTCACCATCAAAAAATAGAATTATCTAATATTAAAAAATTGATGATTGAATATTAGTAATTTTACAAATTAGTATGCATTTATCCTGAAAAAATTATGCTTATATATCCATAGCGATGTAAAACTATTTTTCTTTATTCACTTCAACCCATCAAATATTTTACCCTTCATCAAACCCTTCTTACTCAAAAAATATTGCAAGGCAGTAAACATACAGCCTGCACCATATTTTACACTACGCATAAAATTAATAGAACTTGATTCCTTTTCATATTTTGTCGGACAAGTTACCTCAGCAATTTCATAACCAGCATAGCACAACTGCGCAAGTAATTGATTATCGAAAACAAAATCATCGCTATTTTTATGATAAGGAACATTTTGTATAGCCCTTGCGGTAAAGGCCCTGTAGCCCGAATGATACTCTGATAGTTTTTGACCCATCAATAGGTTTTGAACAAATGTCATAACTCTATTAAAAAAATATTTGTACAATGGCATGCCTCCTCTTAGCGCGCCACCGCCTAAGATACGAGAGGCGAGCACCACTTCATAAACATCCTCTGCAATAATAGAAGTAATAGCTCTAATCAATTTTGGTGTGTATTGATAATCGGGATGCAGCATGATGATGATATCTGCATTAAGGGTTAAAGCATAATCATAACATGTTTTTTGATTGCCCCCATATCCTTTGTTTTTATCATGTTGCAACACATGTTTAATGCCTATTCTTTTAGCAACTTCAACAGTATTATCCTTGCTTGCATCATCGGTAATAACTACCTCATCAACTATATCAAAAGGTATTTCAAGATATGTTTTTTCTAATGTTTTTGCAGCGTTAAAAGCAGGCAATACCACTACAACTTTTTTATTCTTAATCATGTATGCCTCAAATAATTTAACGCAATATAAAAAAAGCTTTCTTGTGATTAAATCATTTCTTTAAAAATCAAAAAATCAAAACCTTATCTTTGCCAACCGTTACAAAAAAATTATGAACAGAAGAGTAAGACTTAGATTTGCACCAAGCCCAACAGGACCGCTACATATAGGTGGTGTACGAACAGCTTTGTATAGTTATTTATACGCCAAACAAAAGGGTGGCGATTTTTTATTGCGTATTGAAGATACTGATCAAACACGTTTTGTGCCAGGTGCCGAAGAATATATCATTGAATCGCTCAACTGGTGCGGCATTAAAATAGATGAAGGAGTTAGTGTTGGTGGAAAACATGCGCCCTATCGCCAAAGCGAAAGAAAAGAATTAGGCATGTATAAAAAATATGCCGAACAGCTCATCGCTAGCGGTCATGCTTACTACGCATTTGATACAGCAGAAGAGTTAGATGCAGTAAGAAAAGAAGCAGAAAACAATAAACAATCGTTTTCATATAGTGCGCAAAACCGTGGCCAGTTGCGCAACTCCTTAAGTTTGCTAGCAAATGAAGTAACAAGTTTATTAGCATCAAACAATTATGTAATTCGCTTAAAAGTGGAAGCCAATGAAGAGATTCATTTGAAAGATTTAATCAGAGGCGATGTAAAGTTCAATTCTAATATTGTTGATGATAAAGTTTTATTAAAGTCGGATGGCATGCCCACGTATCACTTGGCGCATATTGTTGATGATTATTTGATGGAGATTACTCATGCAGTGCGTGGTGAAGAATGGTTGCCAAGTGCTCCTGCCCATGTGTTAATTTATCAATATTTAGGTTGGACTGATTTGATGCCGCAATACGCGCATTTACCCTTATTGTTGAAGCCGGATGGTAATGGAAAATTAAGCAAGCGCGATGGCGACAGACTTGGTTTTCCTGTTTTTCCTTTAGAGTGGAAAGATCCATCAAGTGGAGAAATTTCAAGCGGTTATCGCGAGCGTGGTTATGAACCCGATGCCTTTGTAAATATGTTGGCTTTGTTGGGTTGGAACCCAGGCACAGAGCAAGAAATACTAAGCATGAGCGAATTAATTGAAAAGTTTTCGTTTGAACATGTACACAAGGCAGGCGCTAAATTTAATCCCGAAAAAACATTGTGGTTCAACACGCAATATGTGCATCACATGGCCAATCATATCTTGGCAGAAAAATTAAAAAAACAAGTGATAGCAACACTAAATATCAGCGATAGCGATGAAAGGTTGAAAGATAATTTTTTAACTGCTGCGTCTGAATTAATTAAACCTCGCGTTCATTTTACGCATGAGTTATTGCAAACAGCATCTTATCTTTTTGAAGCTCCAAATCAATACGATACACAAGTCATAGAAAAGCGTTGGAAGCCAGAGTTACAGCTGTTTTACGAACAGTTAATTTTAGATTTTAATGCATTGCAAGAATTCAATGCGCAAAATGCCGATGCACAATTTAAACAAAGTGCAGCTAATGCCGGTCTTAAGCCAGGCGATGTATTGCAATTGTTCAGAGTAATACTCAGCGGTCAAGGTAGTGGAGTTGATCTTTTTGGTATGATTGCTTTATTAGGAAAAGAAGAAGTAAGCACCAGAATTAACAAGGCTTTGGCGCATTTCAAAAAATAATTTTAATACTTAAAAAACAATATCATGAGTGCTGAAAAAGCCCATAATTTTTTAGAAGAAATCATCAGCGAAGAACTCAAGGCAGGTAAATTTCCGGAAGGAATTATTACCCGTTTTCCACCTGAGCCCAATGGTTATTTGCATATTGGACATGCTAAATCTATTTGTTTAAACTTTGGTTTGGCTAAAGATTTTGGTGGTAAAACCAATTTGCGTTTTGATGATACCAACCCTGTTACTGAAGATACCGAATATGTAGAAAGCATCATGGAAGATGTGAAATGGCTGGGCTTTGAATGGAGCCAGGTATTGTATTCTTCCGATTATTTTGAAACGCTTTATGATTATGCGGTGAAACTCATCAAAAAAGGTAAAGCCTATGTGGATGATTCTACAGCAGCCGAAATTGCTGCCTTAAAAGGAACACCAACAGAACCAGGCAAACCAAGTCCATTCCGCGATAGAACAATTGAAGAAAACTTAGATTTGTTCGAACGCATGCGCAAAGGCGAGTTTGCTGATAGTGCAAAAGTGCTTCGTGCAAAAATCGATATGGCATCACCTAATATGCAATTACGTGACCCTTTAATGTACCGCATTAAACA
>JBILPB010000136.1:0-9163 GCA_044374175.1 Bacteroidia bacterium
GGTTTTTTGAGTTTTTTTATTTTGGCATATGAGTATTGAGATTGTGGGATATGAGTATTGAGATTGGGGGATTTGAGTATTGAGATTTTGGGATATGAGTATTGAGAATGTGGGATTTGAGTATTGAGAATGTGGGATTTGAGTATTGAGATTTGGGGGATTTGAGTATTGAGATTTTGGGATATGAGTATTGAGATTGGGGGGATTTGAGTATTGAGATTTGGGGATATGAGTATTGAGATTGTGGGGTTTGAGTATTGAGATTTTGGGATATGAGTATTGAGATTTTGATTTAGTTTTTTAAAATGAGGCGATGCACTTTTTTTTGCGTTCTTTATTGATGCGCTTTACCATACTATTGTCGGCTACATCCATAAGGTCTCGTTTTTTAGGACTGTATTTATAATTAATGATCGGCTGTTGGTCTAAGAAAGCAAATTTCTCACATCTTTCTGGTTCAAATAAATTGATTTCGATTTGATAATAATACCTGAATTCTTTTCTGTTTTTAAATTTCCAAGAATGCAAATCAATGTTTCGTGTGTCTAATTTTACCCATTTTTGGATATACTTTCCTCCTTCTGGATTTATTTTAATGTCGTATTCTTTATTTAACTCAAAGTTGTGATATGCTTTGCCATCTCTATCTGTGGTAAGCTTTTTAATGAGATTTCCATTTTCGTACACTTCAATTTTTATTTTTTGTAGTGTTTGCTGTAGGTCTTGCTCCCATACTTTAAAACTGCAATCGAATATTACAATTTCAGTTTGTGCTTGGGTTACACTTGCAAATCCAATAAAGGAAGATATGAGCAGAAGTATTATTTTTTTCATATTGTTTTTTAATTGAAGGTTGTAAAGTAGAAAGTGGGGTGTTTTAATTTTACAAAATATTACTTTATGAATACTGTCATTAAAATACGAATTTAAGTAAATCGTTTTTAAAAGCAAAACCCATACATCATAATTTAAATATCCATTATATATTTGTAAAAAAACTCACATGAAAAAACACTTTACTTTTATTATTTGCCTTTGTTTAGCCTTAGGGATAAATGTTCAAGGACAAAACGCCTTAGACTTTGATGGGATTGATGACTTTGTTATTGTTCCCAATGCATCATCTTTAATTACTACTGGTACAGGAATCAGCTTTGGACTTTGGGTTTACCCAAGAAACGTTGCCCCTGCATTTCCTAATTTCGATAGTTTTGGCGGTTTTAGAAATAATACCGATGCAGACTTTTACATGATTCAAATTGGTGCTACAGCTATTGAAGCAAGATTTAGAAATTCTTCTGGGATTAATTTTGATATCACCTATAGCGGACTTATACTCAATGATTGGCAACATTTAGTATTTACTTATGACGGTTCTATGCTAAAGTTGTATCAAAACGGAATAGAAGTTGGAAGTCAAGCTGCCAATGGGAACTTAACCAATGCATTTGAGAGCCTTTATATTGGTGATGGTTTTTACTTTGGTGGAAATTATTTTTTAGACGGAAAAGTAGATGAAGTTGTTTTGTTTAATAGGGCTTTAACTCAGCCAGAAATACAATGTTTAACGCATGGTGATATTGACACAACAGCATCGGGATTGATGCTTTACTATGGTTTTAACCAAGGTGTAGCGGGAGCTAATAATGCAGGCATCAATACTTTGAATGGGTTATCTGGTCAAACACCTGGAGCGCTCAGTAATTTTGCTTTAGATGGCAATAGCTCTAACTGGGTTCAGGGAGATATTTTTGCAGCAACACAAATCGCTAATGTATGTGTGGGTGAAACCTATACATACAACGGAACTGTTTACAGTGTTCCTGGCACTTATTCCTTTTTTTTTCCTTTAACGAATGGTTGTGATTCAGTATCTCATTTTGTTTTAAATGTTTTAAATGTTGACACTTCACTGACTGCCACAAGCACCGTTTTGACTGCAAATGGAATTGCCACTGCCTATCAGTGGGTGCAATGCGATAATAACTATGCTATTATTGCTGGTGCAACACAACCTACTTATACAGTTACTGCTAATGGTGATTATGCGGTAATCATTAGTAATGGTAATTGTGTAGATACTTCAAGATGTGTAACTGTTATTGTAACAGGCTTAGAGAATAATTATGAAGCAAATAAGTTAGCGGTTTGGCCTGTACCTGCAAGTAATACAATTACTTTAAGTGGATTAAGTGGTTTGAATAACAACATTGAAATCTATGATGAAACAGGGCGTATAGTAAAGCAAGTAACTATGAACGGAAGTAAAGATGTAATCAATATTGATATTGCTTTGCTTGATAATGGTATTTATTATTTGCGTTCAATTGACGCTTTAAACAATGAACATAGAGTAAAATTTGTTGTGATGAATCATTAATTAATAGATGGTGAAATCAAGATTCAATGTTGATTCTTAATCTTAAACTTTACCCATAAAGAAAAAGCCACGTTAATAACGTGGCTTTTTCTTTAAATGATCAACCTGTTTTATTCGGCACTAATAACCTTAATTGTTTTTTGCTGATTACCAGCAGTAATTCTAATGAAATAAATACCTTTAGCCATATTGGAAGTTGAAAATATGGCATTATGCTTACCAGCAACTTTAGTTTCATTAACCAAGGTTTCCACCTTTTCTCCTATATAATTATAAACTTCAATATTTACATTTAAGGTAGTGGGTAAACTATAGCTGATGGTTGTTTGTTCTGTAAAAGGATTAGGATAAACGGTTGATTCTAAATTGGTGATTTCATTAAGCCCGACAAAGAAAAACACCGTATCAATTGTTCTGTTATCGAAATTTACAAAATAGCTTTTGTTCCAAAAAATATCATTTGAAGCCAAATTAAATGTATATTCAGTATTATGAATTAAGCCCGGAATATCAACAATAACAGTATAGTAGCCTGCATTAACTCCAGCAAAATTGTAATTCCCAGAGGCATCTGTACTTGTTCTAGCAGCCGCTACATTTGTGTTTTCATCAAACAACACTACATCAATATTATTAAGCATATTAAATGTGTACTCGGCTACAAAACCACCAATTTGTGCCGTACCAACCTGTTGAATTGCATCCAACAGTGTGATATCAACAACCTGCTGAGAAGTACAACTAACTTGAATTGTATCGCTATCGAACCAAATGGCAGATCCATTACTATAAGTAATTAATGTGTTTGGAAATAAAGTTGTATCAGGTTCAGCGACTAAAATGTAATTGCCTTCTACAAGGTTTGCAAAAGAATAATTTCCATTGGCATCAGTTAAAGTGTTGTAGCTAACAGCCATTGAGCCTATGGTATCGGCCAAAGAAAGAAGTTTTACATTGGTATTATTCGCATTATCGCCACCAGTTGTTTGAATGTTACCCGAGATATTTGTGAGTATCGAAACATTAGCTATGGAAAGCACATTGTTTGAAGCACAACCATTTGTATCAACAATATTAATAGTATATACACCTGCCGATAATCCAGTATTAACAGCCGAGTTTGAGGTATAACCGCCAACACTATTTACAGTATAGGTGAAAGGGCCATTATTAATTCCTGTGATTTCAAAAGCTCCATTGGTTTGGCCACAATTAGTATTGGTTAAGGATATAATATCCATTTGAGGAGCACCAAAAACTTCGAGTGGAGCAGTTGCATTAACAGTTATGACACAGCCATTGGCATTATAAACTTGCATTGAGGGGTAATAAGTGCCTGGAGCATTATAGATATAAGCATTATTTAAAGCCATAATGCCATTGCCATAGTTGTAATAAACGTATGTTACAGCAGCACTTGAACTTATATTAGCGATAAAACCTGCAGCAATACCCTGGCAAACATTTGTAGCACTTAAAGTAGCGCTAAACTCACTATTCTGAATTAATGAATCGATAGAGGTAGCAGGGCATCCGAAGTTATCTACTAAAGATGTGATTGTATAATCACCTATGCCAGGTGGTAAGTAGTCAAAATAATTATTGGTAATGGGTATCGTTTGTCCATCGATTACGGCTGTATAAGGTGCAAAACCTCCTGCTATGCTAATATAAGCTGAGCCGCCAGGACAAGGCTGTTGATTAATGTCTACAACAATACTGCCACAAGGTGGAGGATTTACATAAAAGCCACTGACCAATAACATGGTTCCATCAAGCGCATTGGTAAAATACAAATCATAGTAACCAGGGTATGCGTTGGGTGGTATAGTAAGTGTGGCACCCAAATCGGTATTGGTGTTAAACAATAAATTTGACGTAATTAAAGTTGAAGATCCTTGCACAAAAACTAAGGTCCCAGTACCCTGCAAAAAATTGGTATTTTGACCACTTATAGTAACTGAAATAGTGGTGTTTAAGTCGCCATTATTAGGCGTTACACTTATCAATTCAGGCGCATTGGGATTGGCTGTAATGGTAAATGAATTGGGTGATGTAATTGTGTTATCGACAGGGTCTTGTACATTGGTATCATACAAACCAAGAGGCGTTCCAAAAGGAATATTGAAAAAAGCATCTAAATTAGTGAACGAATTTACATTTACACTACTTGCATAAATAGTTGAGCTGCCTTGATTAAACCAAACTGTTGTAGTGCCTTGTTGGAAGTTTGAATTTTGACCACTGATGTTAACTGTAAGTGCAGTGCCCTCCATGGTTGTAGAAGGATTAACGCTGGTAATTGTTGCTGAGTTTGGATTGGCCAACACTGTAAATGAATTTACCAATGAAATGGTGTTATCAATAGGATCCTGCACATTGGTTTGGTACAAGCCAAGTGGGGTGCCATATGGAATGCCAACCTGCGCAACCAAACTTGTGTTGTTGCTTACGTTTACATTGCTAGCGTAAATAGTTGAACTTCCTTGATTAAACCAAACCGTTGTGGTGCCTTGTTGGAAATTTGAATTTTGACCGCTAATGGCCACATTAATCGTAGTTCCTTCCATTCCTGCAGAAGGCGCAACGGTGCTGAGCGTTTGGGCTTGAATTTGCTGAGCAAAAACAAGCAAAACAAAGATTGATAAAAGTTTAAAGTAGATTTCTTTCATGCATAAAATTGAATTAGAATACTAATTTTTTTTAGTGGTGTACTTTTTTTGAATTGACTTTATGTATACGAAATTAACTCTTTTCTCCATACTATCCAAAGTGTAAATAGCATCCTCAAGTAGTTGTCGCTTAAAATTAACATCGTTTAGTTTCGCTTTCAAGTAAATTTCTTTATACCACAAAGGGGTGTTGCTAATGGCTTTCAGCATGTTTTTTAGAGGGTCGCATGTAATTGAATCTGCGAGCCTAATAACTTCTTGGCACACAATTAAATTTAACATTTGCTTAAACTTGGCACTTGCAGTATCCACGTTTAGCTTTTCGAATTGTTGATACGCCTCATGCTTTTTGCCTGCATTAAAAAAGGTGGCGCATAAATTTACATTTGCTTCTTCAAAGTTTGGTGAAATGATTAAAGCCTTTTGGTAAAATTCAATGGCATTTACATGATCACCTTTTATTTCGTAGGCAGTGGCTAAGTTGTTAAGTACATGCACATGATTTGGATTTACCTGATAAGCTTTGTAAAAATCGGCAAAAGCAAGTTCCTGATTGCCTAGGTTGTAATGCGCAGAGCCGCTATACCAACGTAATGGTGTGCACATAGGATCAATGTTATAATACTCATTTTCCGCTTTTTCAATTTCATCAATCGTATTTTGCCATGCTCCATTAGCACGCGCAGTGTAGGCTTTTTGCAGATGTGTTTCACTGCTAAATCTAGATATGCCAATCTTTAATGCATATCCTGAAATTAAAATAAGTGGGATAAAAAACAAAAATGCATTGTTTGTATTTGGGCTTGTTGATGAAGTTTTGTTGGTGTTGATGATCACAATAGAAATTATAAATGCCAATACTATTTGATGTTCAATTCTTTCTTTGGGAAAGCTCAAACACGAATAAATTAAATAGCCCAAATAGGCATAAAGTGCCAAAAAGTAAAATAATTTTTCATTCGTATTTTCTGTTTTTAAAATTAATTTAATGAGTAAAAACAGCAACAAAATCACAAAGCTCATATAAATTAAAAGCCCTACTATTCCTTGCTCTGCAGCAATCCAAATGAAATCGTTGTGAGGGCGTTGATGAAAGGTGATGTTATTTTCTGTTTCAAGTCCTTGATGACCATATTTGAGCACTTCAATTTTCCAACTACCTAAGCCTTTTCCAAATATTGGACTTTCTTTAAATACCTGAATTGACTTTTTCCATAATTGAAAACGTTCGCCCACAGAACCATACTTAAAGCTGGATATGGTAATGGTTTGCATTTTTATGGTGTTGAAGGAATCGATACGAGAATACACTAAAACACTTGTAACAATGGCTAAGAATAATACGCCAACAATTAAAATATTTTTCCTGTATTTTTTGAATTGTGATCCAATATTTTTTCCTTTTGAAATGGCATAAAAATAAAATGGAAAACTCAATAAAAAGCCCAGGATGGTAGCCAGCCAGACAGCTCTTGTTAAAGTTAGTGTGATTAAAAATAAGGTTAAAAAAGCGCTTATACCACTGAGCCATTTCCACTTGCCTTGTTTGGTAAATAAGTTATAAAGGGTAAACGGAAAAGTTAAAAATAACATTTCGGCAAAAATGTTTTTATGCCCAAAAGTGGCAGTAACTTCATAGGTGGAAGTATGCGTTACATGTTGTTTGGAGAAAATAATTAAGAATTGAACCAAGCCAATAATGATTATAACAGCATTTAAAATATTGATGGCATTGATGAATTGTTCAATGAACTTTTTATGATCATAAAAATACACACTGATGGCAAAAATACTGTTCCCCAATAAAAATATTTTGAGCCATTCAAAAACCGCGTCACCAAAGTTACAGCTGATGTAAACACTTATTAAAGATGTAATTAAATAAGCTACATATATCTTAAAAAAAAGATGTTTTTTTACCTCACTAAAAGCAGCAGCATTTTTAAGTGCAAGTGCGCTAATAACAATAGCGAAAACGGCAAAGGCAATAAACTTGGGCAATAGAACAGCATCAACCGCTTTTGTTGAGTATAACAAGGATATAATAAGCAAAGGTAAGGCAATAAATATTGCATTTGCTGTGCCGCTATCTGATTGTTTAAGATGAGCTTTTGGAGTTGGTTTAGACATGCAAAATTATTGAACGCTATTTATCAAATTGATTGATTAATATTTACAAATATAGTGAAGCATTTAAGATTTTATTGCCACAGAGCCGAATCATCGGCTCACAGATTTGTTTAGCCCGATTGTTAATGAAAATAAAACCCATTTTTAACTGTTTTGTATGTTTTGAAATAACTTTTGATGCTGTGTTTTAAAAATTTTACCCATTACAAAAGCAACTGGCATAAATGATTTGAAAGAGATGAATTCATTTACAACAGTTTGATCATTCTCCGTTGAAAGCTTAAATTCGATTTTAATGTGTACCATTTTTTCACCACTGCTTTCATGGCAATTGTTTTATCGTTCTTATTTGATTCAATGGTGCAAGGATAAGTAAAATCAACATTGATGAAAGCTATTTTTAATTTTTCATGTACCAAATAATCGCCATTGGGCAATGGTTTCATGGCATAAATAATTGGATGAACTTTTACGAAATTATCGGCATTGCTTAGGCTATCGAAAACTCTTTCTATGGGTTTGTTGAGTTTGAATTGGAGGTGCAATGTTGTAATTTTTCTGAATTCACAAAGTTACGTATAATGCATGAAATTCTGTTTTATAAAAAAGGGGGCTCTGGAAAAGGTTTGTAAGTTAATTTTAGGCAGATAGCTTCGCTTTGCTCGCTATGATGGTTGGATTCAATTCGCGATTATTATCATTGTCACATTGCTTTATTGGCACATTGAGAAATTATACTCTTACACCAATTATACAAATATCATCAACTTGTTCTTCAATGCCTCTGTATTTATCATGAAAACTTAATAGTTCTTCACGCTGCTTTTCCATCGGTAAATTTGCTATTTTTAAAAGCAAATCTTTAAATTTTGATTTAGTCAATTTTCTTCCTTTATCGCCACCAAATTGATCAGAATAGCCATCGGTAAATAAATAGATGATATCTCCTTCATTCAAATAAACCTTATGTGTGGTAAAAGGCTTGTTTTCATAACCTTTTCCTATGGGCTGTTTATCTGCTTTTATTTCTTCAATAAAATTTGATTTAGTGCGATAAATCCAAAGTGGATTGTTTGCTCCACTCCACAGCATTTCTTTAGTTTCAACATTTAAAACAGCCAGTGAAGCATCCATTCCATCTTGCACCTCTTCATCGCTTTTTGCAAAATTTTCTAAAACTAACTCGCGCGTTTTGTCAAATAATTTAGCTGGATCTCTTTCTCCGAATTCATTTAATGCTCTGTTTAAGGCATTATTACAAACCACACTTACCATGGCACCCGGCACACCATGCCCTGTGCAATCGCAAGCAGCAAAATAAATTTTATCATCCATACTTTCCATCCAATAAAAATCTCCTGCCACAATATCTTTAGGTAAATACAAAACAAATGAATTTTTTAAAAACTCTTTTACTATTCTTGGTGGCGGAAGTATGGCGGTTTGTATGCGCTTGGCATATTCAATGGAATCAAGTATTTCTTGTTTTTGGTATTCAACTTTTTCTTTTTCTTGTTTTAATTGTATTGTTCTTTCTTCTACTTTATTTTCTAAGGTTTCAATTGATGCATTTTGTTCTTTTTCAACCTCCTTTTGTAACATGTTTATTTGATCGGTGATACCTATGGAGAAGATGAGGGCTTCACAAAAAATTCCAAATATCAAAGAGTATTCTAAAAATAAATTTATTGACCCGTTTAATGGTATAAATGCAAAATAAATAGTTAAAGCAAAACTGATTAAAACAATCAAATTGCCAATCAGAATATAAATTGCTGGCTTGTATTTGTTTAACAGTCTTAATGAATTAATTATAATTATTATGTATGCTATAAGTGTCAATAAAAAGCAAGCAACAATAATTATTACATCAAGATCCCAAATTATATCTATTTTAACTTCTGTAATTAATTCTATAGTTTTGATTAACAAAACAATTAGAACTGATGTAAAAGTAAAAGTATAATAGAAACGAATGAAT
>JBILPB010000137.1:0-9079 GCA_044374175.1 Bacteroidia bacterium
CCACTTACTGCAAAACCAGCTTTTTCATTTCCCAAAGGATCTTTGTTAACACCACCAAACTCAACATCTAAAGTAATTTCTTTGCTGATCCCTTTAATGCTTAACATGCCTTTTAAGGTGTAAGTATCGTCATCCACTTTATCGAATGAAGCACCTACAAAAGTAATTTCTTTGTGATTTTCTACATCAAAGAAATCGGTACTTTTTAAATGGTTATCACGATTTTCTTCGTTGGTGAAAACTGAAGCTGCATCGATAGTTACGCTTACTGCAGCTTTGCTAAAGTTATGGCCATCGCTTGTTAAAGTGGCATTGAATTTACGAAATTCGCCTTTCACATTGGTGATCATTAAATGTTTTACTTTAAATAGAATTTCGATTTGTGTAGGGTCTAAGGCCAATGAGTTGTTTGCATAATTATGTTTTTTAATTTGTTTGTAGGTATAAGTATCGTGCTTGTTTGATAAAGAAAACTTGATGTAGGATAAGATTTTTTTGGTAATTTTTTAATTATGACAATGATTTTGTTGTTAAATAGTTTTGATAATGAAAATATTGTTATAAATTTGTGCCAATAAAAATATTGTCAAAATGATATGGATAAATCCTAAAACAATCACTGGTCCTCCTGCAGAAGGTGATAAATTCTTAAAAAGACCCTATATCAATCAACTTTTTTGGGATGCCATAGCAAAAGGAGAACATGTAAGATTCACTGCCCCTAGAAGGGTAGGAAAATCCTCTGTCATGAAAAACCTTGAGATTAATTCTCCAGAAAATATGATTGTTATATATCAAAATATAGAAGCGGATAAAAGTAGCCAGGATTTTTACAAGCGTTTATGGAGTTTAATTGTAAGCAAACTAAATACAATTAGTTATTTGAGTAAAAAGATTAGAACATTAATAAAGGGAAGAAAATTGGGAGAAATCTCAATGGATGGAAGTTTCAAAATTGAAGAGAAAAATATTAACTATAAGGAAGAGTTACTTTATCTGATTGAAGATTTAGGTAAAGAAAAGGACAAAATCGTAATGCTCCTTGATGAATTTCCAGATGTAATTGTTTCAATTACAAAAAATGAAGGTGCTGAAATAGCAACTGATGTGCTTCATACATTAAGAAGTATTCGACATGATGCAAAGTTTAAAAATTTTACTTTGGTATTAGCTGGTTCTATTGGCTTGGAACATGTAATAGCTTCAATTGACAGATTAAAACTTATTAATGACCTTAGGCCAATACATATTCTTGCTTTAAGCAATGAAGAAGCAAAAGAACTGTTAAGTATACAATTAGAAGAGGCAACTATGATAATTGAAGAGGATATGAGGGATTATCTATTGAAGGTCGTTCAGCACTTAATGCCCTATTATATTCAACTTATGATAGAGGAATGTAATAATATAATTTACAACAATACTAAGCCATTTATTACAAAGGAGATAATTGATAAAGCGTTTGAAACAGTTATATCCCAAAATGAAAATTTTGCTGACTGGGAGAAACGACTGAAAGATTATTTATCTGAACAAGATTATAATTATTGTATTGGACTTCTTACAAGATGTGCACATTTCAACTATACAATTCAAGAGGCCTATAACTATTCAAAGACCATTAAAATAACTTCAAGTTACAGAGAACTTATTGATGATGTTTTAATTAAAGACGGATACATTTTCAATAATAATAATAACTTGATATTTCTTTCTCCCTTTCTACAAGGGTGGTGGAAAAAACGTCATGAACAATTTGAAATAGAACAATAAAAATGAGAAATATAACATTCTTTCAAGCTGCAAACCTCAGTGATGCTGAAGTAAAGAGCCAATTTATAGTTAGAAAAAGGGAGTATGAGTTGGTAATGTCTGTAATAAAATCAGACAATATGGAAGGTTCTATTCAACATTTTATTTACATAGGACAAAGAGGCTGCGGTAAATCTACTGTATTGAGGCGCATTCAAGCTGAAATAAGCACTGATGAAGAATTATCGAAGACTTTAATTGCAATTAATTTAAGTGAAGAGCAAGCAGGAATTTATAAGCTTCATGATTTGTGGAATAGGGTTATCGAGGAATTACAAATTAAAAACTTTGATGTTGATGCATTAGATTGGGAAAAATATGGTGATGATACAACAGCTTACACAAGGGCTTTATATGAAACATTGCAAAAAGCACTACATAAAAAAGGGAAGAAACTTGTATTACTATTAGATAATATAGACCGTATTTTAGAGAACATTAAATTAGATGATAATCATCTTTTTCGAGAATTGTTGATGAATCATAAGGATGTGCGCATTATTGGCGGGAGTACAAGATTGAGTGAGCACCATTGGAAATATGAACAGCCTTTCTATCAATTTTTTAGAATTATAAGGATAGAAGCCTTAACACAAAATGAACTACAGGATTTACTCATTTTTTGGTCGGAGTGTTTAAATGAGCCCAAACTGAAACAATTTGTGGAAAAGAGCAAAGGGAAATTAAATGCCGTGCGCATTTTAAGTGATGGTATGCCAAGAACCATGCTTAATTTAGTAGAATTGCTTATAAATAAACCAGAAGAACATGGTTATGAATACCTAAGATATATTATAGATAGAGCTACACCTGTTTATCAGGAAAGGTTAACCACTTTATCGCCCTTACAGCAAAAAGTATTACTCGAATTATCATTTTTTTGGGATGCTGTTAAAGTGAAAGAGCTTTCTGATGTAACTCGGACAGATAGTAAATTGCTTTCTGGGGTGTTGAAGCAATTGGTTGATTTAAAGATTGTAGAAAAGAAAAAAGGGAAGGGAAAAAATCTCTATTATTTACTAAAAGAAAGATTTTTTAACTTATGGTTAGTTATGACGCAAGGAGGGCCAAAGCAAAAAGCAAAAGTAAAATGGCTGACTGTTTTTCTTGAAACATGGTATGATGCTTCTGAATTAAAACAAGCCTATGGCCTATTTTCAAAGGATTTAATGGATGGTTTATTACCAGTAGATCATGCTGTTTTAATGAAAAAGGCATTTGTTCATTCTAAATATATTGATGTTGAGGAGCGTGATCAATTAGTTCAAGCGACTGAAGCTATAACACAATACAATGCTGATTATAAAGGTTTACTTCCCGCTAATTCATCGGTAATTTATAATAAAGTATGGGCAGAAATTGAACGTAAAGATTTTGATAAGGCAGAAAAATATTTAATGGATATTGAGCAAGATGATGCTTATAAATATACCATTAACGGATATTTATTTCATCTTAAAGGTGATTTTGGGAATGCAGAAAAGAAATATTTGATTGCCAAAAAGAAGGGTGATGTATCAGTATTGAATGAACTTGCAAATTTGTACAATGATCAATCTAGATTTAAAGAGGCAGAAAAATATTACCTTCTTGCTATTGATAAAGGAATTAAAAGTGCATTTAATAATTTGGCTATTTTATATTCAACACAAAATAGATTTGAAGAGGCGGAAAAATATTATTTGCTCGCAATAGATTATGGAATTGATGATGCAAATTTTAATTTGGCTATTTTATATAAAGAGCATAATAAAATTGAAGAAGCAGAAAAATTATATTTGTCAAGTATTGATAAAGGAAACATAGAGGCATTAATTAATTTGGCTAATTTATATTTAAATAATAGTAGATTTGAAGAAGCTGAGAAATATTATATTATCTCAATAGAGAAAGGAAAAACTGAAGCATTAAACAATTTGGCTAATCTTTATAGAGACCAAAATAAGATTGAACTAGCAGAAAAAAATTACTTACTTGCCATTAGCCAAGGATATACATTTGCTTTATACAATCTTGCCTTATTTTATGAAGATCAAAATAGGATTGAAGAAGCAGAAAAATTTTACTTACAAGCAATTGATAATGGTAATGTTTATGCTTCATATAGCTACTCGGTCTTACTTTGGAATAAAAATGGAGAATCAAATAAGTCAATTGAAAATTTTAATAAATTTAAGAATTCAACAACTCTCAATATTAATGAGCTTGTATTTGAAAAAGTCCTTCAT
Organism: Bacteroidia bacterium; assembly: GCA_044374175.1. Lineage (GTDB taxonomy): Bacteria > Bacteroidota > Bacteroidia > UBA4408 > UBA4408 > CAIKXD01. Next base: position 4,041 of record JBILPB010000137.1, read on the forward strand.
TTATGGGCTGGGAAGCCTGAAATTATGGAAGGAAGTATAGATTTGATAAGAAAATTATTGGCTCAAAAAGAAATGCAATTACTTGAAGCACTCTTTCAAGATGCAATCATTTTTTATCAAAAAAATACGGTATGGGAATGGTTTAATAACAAAGAATTTGGTAATACTTTACGTGATATGTTAAAGCCTTATTATTTTGTTACTGCGCATTTATTAAAATTAGAAGAATTGATATTAACTCAACCTCCTGAATTGAATGAACCAATTGAAAGCATCATCAGTAATATTAAAGAAAGGCAACAATTTTATTTTAATAAAAAGGATTAGTTATCTAAGCAAAAAGGATTATTCACGAGAGCTTATTCTAAAAGGTGTTCATGAAATCGCTTCGCAAAAAGGATAGGAGCAGGCTGCCATGCAGCGCGGATAGCCTGTTTTTGTATTGCTAACGTAAAACGGTAGCAATACAAAATTTGCCCAAATATTTAAAGTGGCATTATAACAATTTCCCTTTCACTCACTAAAACAGACGTGTTGTACCTGTAAAATCCATTTCAAAGGTTTTAGCTTTTATAGCCCTGCAAGCCTGCCTATTTTTGGTGTATTATTTAAAACAAACTTACAGACTTATTAGCATGAAAAAACGTTATAGTTCGACCTTAATTTTATTAGTTATTGCATTTTTTTATAGTGGATTTAAAAGCCATGCACAATCGGTAGCTACTGGTGCTGCTGATTTTACGCTGACGATTTGTAGTGATAGTACTTTGTAAAGTTGGGGGGTGAATCAGGATGTGCAACCAGGGACTGGCGACAATGCGGATTATACAAGTCCGGTGCATGTGTTGAATTTAACAGGTGTAGCTGCTATAAAAACTGGAGAACGTTTTGCCTTGGCCTTAAAAAGCTATGGCAGTGTATGGGCCTGGGGGCATAATGTAAATGGGCAATTAGGCAATGGAAATTTTACCGCGAGCAACATTCCGGTGCAGGTGCTTGGTTTAACTAATGTGGTTAAAATAGCAGTTGGCGGTTATCATTGCTTTGCGATGAAGAGTGATAGTACTTGGTGGGCTTGGGGTAATAATTTGTTAGGGCAGCTTGGGATGGCACTACCATGGGGAGTAATGTGCCCATTGCAGTGAATCCTATGAGTGGAATTGTTGATATTGCAGGTGGCTATTACCATACCGTTGCCTTAAAAAATGATGGTACAGTTTGGGCCTGGGGCAATAATATAGATGGACAACTGGGAGATAATACGAATAATAGTAGTATAGTGCCAGTGCAGGTTTATGCTTTGGGTGGGGTTTCTGCTATTGCCACAGGGAGATATCATTATGCGATGGCGCTTAAAAGTGATAGTAGTATTTTTACCTAGGGCACTATTGGTGGTGGTGATTTGGGGCTTGGTAATTTTGGACTTCCTGTAAATTATCCGGTGGAGATTACTACAGCTTGTGCATTGACAACTCATGTTAGTGAAATTAAAGATGATTCAGGTTTTGAGGTATTTCCGAATCCATCAAATGGAAATTTTAATATACGTTTGAATGCGCCATTGACCAAGGGTGTGGTATATGTGTACAATGACCTTGGCATGCTTGTTTTGGAACAAAATGCTACACATGCCATTGAGATGATGGATGCAAGTGCAGGTATTTATTTTGTGAAATTACAACTAAGAGAAAAAGTGTATACGCACAAATTGGTGATTGAGGATGGAGTGTTTGAAAGATAATTGTTAGACCTTTAAACAGCCTCTAAATCCGCGGCCGGCATAGTACGACTCTGCTCCGTTATGATAGATAAAAACGGTATCGAAGCGAAAATCACCGAAAATGGCGCCCCCTAAATCGCGAATTTTTTTAGGTGTGTTGAGCCATGATGAGGTTTTAGTATCGAATTTGCCAAGTTTTTGGAGGGCTCTGAATTGTTCTTCGTTTAGTATTTCGATGCCCATTTCGGCTGCCATGCCTTGTGCGCTGTGTTTTGGTTTGAACTCTTTTCGAGATTCCCAGGCATCCAAATCATAGCAAATGCTTCTGCGTGCTTTAGGACTTTCGGTAGCGCAATCAAAGAAAATGTATTCGTCTTTTTGTTTGTCGTAATCAACCACATCGGGCTCGCCATCTGTTTCTTCCATTTGGTTGAGCGACCATAATTTATCGGGATTTTTTTCGAGTTTTGTTTTGATGTTGTCCCAAGATAAACCTTTGTGGCGGGGCATGTTTTTTTCGAAACGTGCTTGTAAAATTTGTAACAATGCGGTACTGAGTTCTTTGCTGAGGTTGTTTTTGGGGTTCATTGAGGATGATTTTTTTTTACGAAAATAAACGAAAAAAACGAATGTTTAATTTATTATCCAAATATATTCAAAGGATAGCAAGCATCTCTAGAATTCTAATTAGCTCGTCAATTTTTTACTTGTATGCTTGTCCTATTTTACCACAGATTATGATTCTACTTTAAATAAATTTTCATTATTTGTAGATAATTTAGCGGCATCAATGGCCACCGGTTTTCACTGGGATTTTGGAGATGGTACAACTTCAACACAAGCAGCACCAACTCACTTATATACAATTGATAGTCTTTTTAATGTTTGTATGAAGGTTTATGTTGCATCTGGCGATTCATGTGAATATTGTCATATTATTGGAAAGGATAATTTGGGTAACATTATACGAACTGCAGGTTTTAACATGATTGTTCAAAATCCTGCTGATGGCTTAAAAAGTAACAGCAATGATGAAATACAAGTTACAATTGCGCCAAATCCGTTTACCACTTCAACAAGTATCAACTTTAGTGAAGCGTTGAAAAATGTAAACATAAACGTTACAGACTTGCTAGGGAAAGAAATAAGTAATCTTAATTTTAGCGGAAAGCAACTGCAACTTGAAAAAGGGAATATGAAAAAAGGTATTTATTTCCTTAAAATTACAACTGAAAATAGGCTCATCGGAAGTGCAAAACTGATAGTAAATGAATAAAAAATGGATTTTGTAATTGACATTTTTGTGCGACTTTTTGCATAGGATTGTTTTCTTGACTAGAGCAAGATGTATTTTATATTTAATTTTACACTATTCATATAAAAAGGAAGTCTTGAACAACATCCCATTTCAAACCATCGATTGGAGCGCCATTTTACCAACTGGACATTTGAGTGAAACAGGTGTTTTACATTGGCAAATAAAGCGGTATAAGACAGGTAATAGATATTTTCTATACAAGCTATTCTTGGGTCTTCTAAGCCTTGTAATTCATAGGCATATTCGGGAACAAGCATTGGTGTTTCATTTCGGGTTTGTAAAACCAAGGGAGATGAAAAATTACAATAACCTATGGTAGAATGATTATCTTTTGTAACCGCGCTATAAAACATATGAATGGTATTGCCAACCTTTATAAATACTGGATTAAGTACACCTTCATTTTCAAAGACATGTGTTGTTTTACGAAGCACAATGCCCAATTTATTTACATTAACCACAATTTTTTAATTTTAATTTGACCATTATATTTTCACTTTTTTGGGTAAGATTTTTCCTGTTGGCGTAAGCTGTTCAAAAACACAATTTTCCAGCTTACTTTCAATAAAAATTGATGAACCAAAATTCTGATTTGTAAATAAAAGGACTGTTACAAGCAAACTTTAATAACTTATATAAGTTACAGAATTAGTGCCTGTGGCAGCATTTTTTTTGTGGCGTTTGATAACAATAAAATAAGTGAATGATGTAAGATATTTTACTTTTTATGTAAGTGGATCTATTAATATAAACCTCAATATTGCATCATTAAAATTGTTATAAACAGCCTATTCAAAATAGTAAAACATGACAAACTCAACACAATTAGGAATATTTATGGACCATGCTTCAGCGCATTTAATGCATTTTTTAGACAATCAAATGATTACAGAAAAAATTGAGTCCAAGTTTACGCATCAAGTAAAAGTTGATAGTTTAAGTAAAGGAGAAAATTTGATGCACGATAAAGAACAACAACAGGAAGGCCAATATTACAAGGCCATTGCAGAAGTGATTAAGAATTACACAGATGTGTTGATATTTGGACCAACTGATGCGAAGTTAGAATTGGCAAATACTTTAAAAATGGATCATCATTTTGATAAAATTAAAATTGAAGTAAAAACTACTGATAAACTAAATGCCACGGAACAAGAAGCCTTTGTGAAACATTATTATAATTCTTAGGCAACAAAGGGAATTAAATTTTACTCTTAATAGGAATGTAAATTTGCTCTTCGGAATTAACATCATTGTTTTTGTATTTTTCGCCCAACACTTCAAAATGGGGGCGTTGATCTAAAACATAAGGAGAGGAGGGAAGCCAGGCACCAAAGATGTATTGAAATATACTGGTATCTGTACTTAAACCTTTATAATCAAAAACTGCGTAAACACTGGCAGGCAGCTTTATTGTTTCCATTCCTTCTGGCGTGTTTGCAACATCATCAACTTCTACACAAGCCCATTTTGCAAATTCATTTTGCGCATTAAAAGCACTAAAATAATGGGGACTGTATATTTGCAATGAAATTAAATCTTGCGATTTTTTATTCAGAATTTCATGTCGCAAGGGCATAAATGTTTTCCAGAGCAGAGCGGTTTTATTATTGGCAAGGCTCATGGTCATGGGCATGCCCATCAATTTCATTTCCTTTATTTCAACTATTCTTGGTAAAATATCAAATGTTTTATCCATCAATAAATTAGTAGGTAATATTTAAGGTTGGAGGTGAAGTACATGCAAAGGCCAAAGATAAATTAGCATATCGAGCATTTGAATAATCATCAATTCTAAATTCTAAATTCTAAATTCTAAATTCTAAATTCTGAATCGCAAATAGTAAATCAAAAATCATCAATCAAGAATCGTCAATCAAAAATCGTAATTCGCAATTCGCAAATCGAAAATCAAAAATCGTCAATCGTCAATCGTCAATCGTCAATCGTAAATCGTCAATCATCAATCAAGAATCGTAAATCAAAAATCTAATCCACCCA
>JBILPB010000146.1:0-8176 GCA_044374175.1 Bacteroidia bacterium
ATCCAGTTGAAGGAAAGTTCGGTCAGGCTAAAACAGCGTATGGAATGAATAACATATTAGCCAAACTGCAAACAACTTCTGAATCATGGATAGGCTCAATAGTTATGGTATTAAACCTCGTCAAGCTGGCGGGGTTAATTCCGCTTTGGATTAAAATCATCTTGTTAAAAATACAAAATGATTGGAAAAATACAATCAATCAATTTTGTGTTGACTTGAGATTAACAGCAAGCCCTAAATAATAATATCAAATCCCCGCAAAACTATTTCCTCCAAACCTTAATCTAAATGCAGTTTCCAGCATTTCTTTATGCATAGGATGTGCAATTTTAATCAATGCTTTAGCTCTTTCTACCATGTTTTTTCCATGCAAATAGGCAATGCCAAACTCCGTTATCACATAATGTACATTGGCTCTTGTGCTTACCACACCAGCACCTTCCTTTAAAAATGGAACAATCTTAGAAGCACCTTTATTGGTCACAGCGCTCATCGCAATAATCGGTTTCCCACCTTTTGAAAGTGATGCCCCACGCATAAAATCTATTTGTCCGCCAACGCCCGAAAATTGCATAGTGCCAATAGAATCGGCACAAACCTGACCTGTTAGATCTATTTCAATGGCACTATTAATGGCTGTAACTTTTGGATTTTTACTGATAATATTAGCGTCATTCACGTAATCAGATTCAAGAAAAGAAAACACTGGATTTTCATGTATAAAATCATACATTGCCCGGTTGCCAATAGCAAAAGTAGTGACCACTTTTCTACGATGTTTTTGTTTAAACTTGTTATTGATTACCCCTTTATTCAACAAATCAATAAGCCCCACAGAAAACATTTCAGTGTGAATGCCTAAATCTTTATGATTGCCCAATTGACTGAGCACGGCATCGGGAATAGAACCTATGCCCATCTGTAAAGTCGCGCCATCTTCAACAAGCGAAGCGCAATATTTTCCAATAGACAATTCGGTTTCGGTTATTTCTTTGCTGTAATCAATTTCAGGTAATTGTTCATCTACCAAAACTAAACTGTTTATTTCACTCACATGCAACATGCCATCACCCTGCGTTCGTGGCATATTTGGGTTAACCTGTGCAATTACATGTTTGGCATTTTTTATCGCTGCCATGCTAATATCTACCGAAACACCCAAGGAGCAATAACCATGTTTATCAGCTGGAGAAACATGAATCAGGGCCACATCAAGCTTTATAATTCCTTGATGAAATAGACTTGGGATCTCGCTCAAAAAAACAGGAATATAACTTCCCATGCCTGCATGCACAACTTCTCTAATGTTTTGTGAAACAAACAATGTATTAAAGTAAAACGACTTACGATAGGCTAAATTGGCTAAAGGCATTTCGCCATAAGTGCTCAACGAAATAATCTCAACCATCGATAATTCAGTTGCTCTTTGCTCAATTGCTCTGAGCAAAACTACTGGTGTAGCGGCACTTCCGTGCACAAAAACTTTATCATTAGACTTAATTATTTTTACAGCTTCTTCGGCTGAAGTATATTTTTCCATGCGTTTTTATGATAAATTTTAGTTTTTCTTTATTAGTTATTGAAGGTATAAGAACATAGCTTTATATCCGAGTTTTTTATTCAAATACATTAAATATTTTATGTTTTTTAATTAATTCTTAAGCTTTATTTTTTCAATCACATCATTAAATTCATCAACAACTTTTGAGGCTTTGTTCATATTAATATCCTGTCCAACGCGAATTTCTTTACCTAGATATTTAATTATGATTCTACCTCCATCTAACCTATATTTTGTTTGCCAAAAAGGTGTTGGGTCATCATCCTTACTATAGATGCCATCGTACTCGTAAAAGTGGATAGTATTTTTTGATGAAAACAATTTTCCAGTTTTTGAAATTTCAATTTTATCGGAAATTAAAATTGTTTCAATCCCTTTCAGATTCCACAGAATAATATTAGTAACCCACAATACTAAAGAAAACATCACGATTAATGGAAATAGAAAAGTCAGCAAACGTGAAGGTGTTTCAATGATGCCCCAAATGATAGTTGCCATCATGGCAACAACACCAATTGTCCAAATGATAAAATAGATTGTTTTAGGCCAGTTAGTTTTCTTTTTGAAATTAACGCTGAAAATAATTTCATCATTAACCTTTTTCATGCCAGATTTAACTTCGAATAGCATTTTAAAATAATGATTACTCAATTATTTCGACAATACAAACTTCTCTGTTGTTACTTTGTCATTTGTTAATACTTCCATAAAATAAATACCATTCTCTAAATTGGCTAATGACAGTTTTATTGGACTATTGTAATTATTAAATTGATGGGATTGAATCAATTTTCCTTGCACATCAACAATACGAATGGTAAAAGAATGCTGCACTGTATTATTAAAAGAAACTGTTAGCATTTCCTTAACAGGATTAGGATAAAAGCTAAAATCGCTCTTATTTAAACTATTGTTTTTTACAATAATTGGATTGTTATCATACTTAACCTGTGCCGCAGCAGCACTGTTTTGTAAATCAAGTAAACTATCACCAGCAAGGTAAGCAAAGGCAACTTCAATAGTATCATTTGGATTTAAAATAAACGGACCACTACTTACAAAATGAATCACATCATTGCCATTTCCGGTTCCACCCGCATTGGTTCTGTTGGTTGATAGTCCTTGAAATTTTTCTGCTGTAGAAATTCCTCCTACGGGGTCAATGGCACCTGTAGCGCCACCACCTGCAACATTATCCATAGCATAATGCAAAGCAGGTGCAGTATTGCTCAACAATTTAATACCTGCAAACAAGCCATTACTTTGGGTGCTGTAACAATACCCTAATTTGTTAGGTGCATCGTAGGCTGCTTTGTTTAAATTACTATTCATAATATCCCAGTCAGCAAAAACACCAGCAAACAAATTATCAAGTAAAACCACACCGGTATTAATAATTTTGTATTTAAATATCACATATTTTGTATTTCCTGGTGTACTCCAAGCATAAGCATTTTGAATTACTTTAACAGGAATGGCATCTGCCAAAGCGCCAGCATCATTAAAACTTCCTGACACATCAAATTCTGAAAAAACACCTGGAATAATTCTTGAAACATTTACGATGGAAGAAAAATCAACGTCATTACCTGATAACCCGCGCACTCTATCTGAAACGCGTGTGGCACTTGCTCCAATAAGCAAGCCCGATTCATACAATAAATTACTATTGTTATAAACAAAACCTAAACCTTGTGATGCATTGTTATTAAACCCTACATTGCCTTTGCTGGTAATGGTTGTAGCCACATCATTTATATTAATGTTTATAAAATCAACATTAATTACAATAGCGATATGATAAGTAAAAGTATGGCCTGCATTGTCAGTAATAGCTAATTTAAATTCAACAGGCGCATTAATAGGCGCACCAGGTAAAATGGTTGCTGTAAAAGGGCTGGCATTATTATTCACCGTTTGCAAGGTAGTTAAATCGCCCAAATTGGCAGTACTATCAATCATTTCCACAAAAGGAGAGGAGCTGCTTGCAACAACATTAACAGCATTGGCTTGCGCTAAATAATTGGTAAATTCTCCAGCAAAAGTTAAGATATCGCCAGCCACAAAAGCATTATCGTTATTATCTGTAACATTACTGTTTGTTAAAACAATCGAAACCACATTGGTATCAGTTAAAGCTCTATATAAATTTATTCTGCCTTTACCCAATTTACCTGCCCATGGTGCATTGAAAGCAACAGTATCAATATTGTCGGCAGTTGCCCTTAACTGTTCACCAATTTGAATTCCACTGTAAGAAGGAAAAAAACTTTTTACAATAGCTGCAGCGCCTGATACAACTGGCGCGGCAGTGGAGGTTCCTCCCGAGGCTACATAGGTGTTGCCAATCCATGTAGATAAAATATCTTCACCAGGGGCGCAAACATCAATGCTAATACCGTAAGTTGAATTCGCTTTTTTATGATCAGATTGATCGGTGGCGGCTACATTCAAAACATTTTGATAAGAAGCAGGATAAAACAACACATCATTGCCATTGTTTCCTGCCGAAGCCACAACCAAAGCATTCATGTTAATAGCAGCATAGTTTACAATATCTTGTCCAAATTGACTGGCGCCTGTGCCACCCCATGAGCAATTCACAATTTGACAGCCATGGTCAACTGCATACACAATTCCTTCATAAGAAGAATTAAGCGTTCCGCCTGCATCAGATATTTTAACAGGCAAGTACTTTGCTTTAAAGCCAACACCTGCAATTCCTATATTGTTATCGACTGTTGCGCTTGAAATGCCTGCACTGTGCAAACCATGGAAATCGGCATTGCATTGAGGAGTATTGTCATTTTCTCCTAAATCCCAGCCATAATAATTATCAGTGTAACCATCTGTATCATTATCGATGCCGTCAATAGGGTCAAGGTAATTTATTTTTACACTACTTATCAAATCCTCATGCAATAAATCTGTACCTGTATCAGTAACACCCACCACAATATTGGTATCGCTCTGACTAAGATCCCAAGCTTGATAAGCCATAATTTTATCCAGATAATATTGAACAGATGCCGAAGGGTCATTGGGTGTATACATCAATGTTTGTGTATAATGAGGGGCTGCATACTCTATCTCGCCTGTTGCAAGTAGGCTGTTAATGGCTTTTCTTAAATCTTGAGTTAGAGGCAACTTTATTTCATAAATTAAAGATAAATCAACCAAAGTGCGGCCATAGCGATCTTTTTCAGAAGCAGGCTTTTGATGCAATGGAAATTTTTTATTTACCTCTTTGGCTTGCAGGTTACCTAAGCAGGCACTAATTTTTACATTATTGATCTTATACAATTCGCATTGTGGACTCAAATGGGCCTTTACTTTTATAATAACAATTCCGGCTTCATGCGCTGCATTTAAATCAACCATAAAGTTTGTAGCTTTTGTATGCAAAAGTTGAAGGCACAAGAAATTTATTGCAAGGAATAAAAGTTTTCTTGAAGTTTTGGTTACCATGGCAATGCTTTAAAGATGAATAAAAGAAATTTTTTAAAAAAGGAGGTTACTCTATTTTATTGAGTGTTTCAACCCATTGTGCGCCTTTACTGGGCCATTCTTTTGTAAAAGTTTCAGGAGTAAGGTAATTATAAAAAGATTTTAATAATCCTGCTAATGCTAAATTGCTTCTTGCTTCTTTAACCTGTTTAACCCATTTATCTTTACTTTTTTCCCAGTTAGGTTTAAAATATTTTGGTTTAATTTGCTCAGAGAGCGTAAGATAAGCTGAAATTAATGCAGCAACATCAGCAGCACCTTTAACTTTTTCGGTCCATGCTGCACCTTCAGTTTTCCAGGCCTTATTAAATGCCTTAGGATTGATTCCCTCGCTTAACTCTAACAACGCATTGTTCAATAAATTTTCGGATTGGTTGGGACTGATATAACTGCCAAAAACCACAGAAGAAGACTCAAATTTTGGGTCGTGGGCAAAGGTGTGATTAAAACAAACAGTTAATATTAGTGTATAAATGATTTTCATATTTTTTTGTTATTATATTAATACACAAAGCTACTCAATAATTGTTCAAACAAAAAAAGCAATTATTTGTTATTATAATCAAATTATCAAACGTGGGTTGCTGATAAAAAAAATATTTTTTTTGATGTTTAAGATATCTATTTTTCTTATGGCATTAAAAGTCAGCATTTGAAGCATCATTATTTTTACAATTTTATGGTTTTTATGATAGGCCTAGAATAAAGACTTCTCATCAAAATAAAGGATAATCTATTTTTGTATCAGCTGACAGCATTTAAACTTGGTATAATATGTACATACAAACAATACAAAAACAATCTTAAAAAATAGCAATGGAAAAGTTTATTTTACACCTAGCCTCAGAAAGAGGGCATGCTAACCATGGATGGTTAAATGCGCGACATTCCTTTAGTTTTGCATCATGGCAAAATCCTGATAAAGTGCATTTTGGTGCTTTACGTGTGTTAAATGATGATATTGTTGCACCAGGCATGGGTTTTGGCACACATCCGCATGATAATATGGAAATTATTACGATACCCTTAAAAGGTGATCTGGAGCATAAAGACAGTATGGGGAATATTGGTAGAATCAAAGAAAATGAAATTCAAATGATGAGCGCAGGATCTGGTGTTACACACTCTGAGTATAATCCTAATAAAGATAGAGAAGTAAATTTATTGCAAATTTGGATTTTCCCAAAAGAGCGAAATATTAAGCCCAGATACAATCAAATAAAGTTGGTTCCAGAAGAAAGAAAGAATAAATTTCAACAGGTTATTTCACCCGATGGAAACCCAATGGGCATGAATATTAATCAAAATGCTTTCTTTCAAATGGCAAGTATGGAAGCCAATAAATCACTCAATTATACCATTCAAATTCCTGGCAATGGCGTATATGCATTTTTAATCAGTGGCGAAATGAAAGTAAATAACAATTATAATTTGTATCACCGCGATGCTATTGGATTGTGGGAAACAGAAAATATAGCATTTACCGCACAAAAAGATGCTGAATTATTACTGATAGAAGTACCCATGAATTTTTAATACTTGTTATGGAATGGCACAATTTAAAATTGGCTTTTTACCAAAGAAAAACCTAATCAGTTTTAACCAACTTTTTTCTGATAGATAACAGTGGTATTTTTAATTCGTAAGCCAATTCTTCGGTTTTACTGCTTGAAAATATTTTATCAAACCACGACTTATCGGATGGAAACATGGCCAGCATTTGGGGCTTAGTTTTGCTAATATAATTTTTTAACTGATCAATCATTGTTTTTTCAATGCTTGCTTTTTGCTCAACAATGCTAATATTCTTGAAACTTAATCTTTTAATTTTCTTTTCAAGTTCCACTTTTTGAGCAATATCTTTATCCCAACTGTATTTTAAATAGACTATTTCAATAGCGCAATTTAGCAATTTGGCAATAGGTATAAGCACCTTTAACTCATTGATGGTGTTTTTTAAATCTGTTGCATAAACAATTGTTTCTACTTTTTGAAAACGATATCTTTCAGGAATGGCAATCACAGGAACTTCTGCTTTTGCAATTACTTTAGAAGTATTGCTGCCCACTAAAGCCTTTTTTATACCGCTTGCACCATGTGTGCCAACAATAATAAAATTGGCATTGCTTTTTTTACAGGTCTTCAAAATTTCGTTAATGGCTTCTCCCTCGGCCACAATATCTTCGGTAGGTACCGTAACGTATTTACCTACCAAACCTTTAAGCTGTTTATGACATCTGCTTTTTTCATTGATTGTTTCTTCGGCAATAATAGCATGCATAGCACTGTATTGACCCAAAGAAGGCATATAAACATTCAACAATAATAATTGATGCTGAGTGGCTTCTGCAAAAGCGTTGGCATACTTCAATGCATTTTTTGCATTATTAGAAAAATCGGTGGCAACAAGTATTGATTTCATCTTTTATATATTTTATTGTTTGTACTATTCTAGTTCCATTCTATCCATAGCATCAACAGCACCATCCTCAATATTTTCATGCTTTTCCATGGCTTTTTGATTTTGCTCTGCAAGCGTCCAAAGATCACTTACGGTTGTCTGCAACCAAATACTGCCCGATTTTCTAAACACCTGAACTGATAAACCAAAGGTGTTTGAAAAACTACTTTCTAATTCAGCTACAGTCATTAAACCTGTAATTTTAATTACACCTATTTCTTTTTCAATTTGAACTTCATTGATAGTTAAATTTGAATCAATTGTTTTTTCTTTAGGCGATCCTTCACCTGCTGTATGTGCTTGTTTGTAAAATTCAATTTTTAAATAAGGAAAGCGCTTACAAAACTCAGTTTGTATATCACTTAATTTTTTGGTTTGATCAATTGTTATTTCCATTTTGCTTAATTTTATAAGTCTCTTGATTTATTTAAGCAATATTATTTACGCTCAAAAAACTAAGGTTTTTCATTAATTTCATGGCAAAGGTAATTCATCAAATAGGCAAAAACTATGATAAAAATCAGTTTTTAAGAATAAAAAAAGGTGTTTTACGAGTAAAGAAATTGTTACTCGATTTACACTATAAAACTATAGTAAAACTTTTCAATTAAGATATTAGCAATCGTTGTTGCTAGTTATATGCTTTC
>JBILPB010000293.1:0-5577 GCA_044374175.1 Bacteroidia bacterium
GCCTGCATTTGAAGGAATTGATACGTTTACCACTATTGAGGCAGAAGTAGTACAACCATTTGCAGCGGTACCAATTACAGAGTAGGTGGTTGCAATAGCAGGATTTGCCAAAACAGAAGCACCAGTTGTACCAGTTGGTGTCCATAAATAATTTGGTAAAGTGTTTGGCATTACAGTTAAAGTTACATCACTAACCCCAAAACATGTTGTTGCGGAAATTGGCAAGGGTGTTATTGTTAAGGTAGGTGCTGTATTAATTACGATTAAAAAGCTGGCTGTAACCTGCGGACAGCCTCCAGAAGCTGCAATAGTATTTGTTATTGTGTAGGTTCCTGGAGTTGTTGTGGTTAAATTTATTTCGCCAGTGCTAGTGCTAACAAAATTTAAGCTTGCAGGAACTGATGAAAACAATCCGGCAACTCCACCACCTGTGAAAGTGGGAAGTGGGTTAGTTCCATTTTTACAAATTGGTGTTGGGTAGGTGAATGTAGCAACTGGAGGTGCAACAATAGTAATAAGAGCAGTTCCAACTGCAGGCTGACTGCAAACAGGTGGGCCAAAAGCAGCAACGCTAACTAAATTATAGGTGGTATTAATGGCAAGATTTCCTGAAGCTAATGTAGCGCTTCCTACTCCGTTGAGTACTATTGTTTGGTTAGCGCCACCGTTAACATTATAGGTAATTGTTGCGTTAGGTGTTCCTGTAAAAGTTATATTTGTTCCTGTTCCGCCACAAATAGTTGTTGAACCAGCTATAGAAGCCGTTGGAGTTGGATTCACTGTTATAGTGCTTGTGGCTGTTGAGGAACATCCACATGAATTGGTTGCAGTTACCGAATAGGTGGTTGTAATTGTAGGGCAGGCATTGGGATTTAAAACATTGGTAGCAGATAAACCCGCTGTAGGAGACCATACATATGTGTACGTATTTTGATTCGCAAACGTAATAGACCAATTAATTAAATTTCCAACATCGCCAGCCGCATCATCAGCAATCCACAGGGTCCAATTCCCGTTAATATTTGTTGTATTAAAACCGCTAAAATTACCCTCCGGAATAAATGAACCATTAAAAGGTGAAACGCCTGCATTTATAGCAGTCCCTGCAGTCATAGAAAAGCAGGTATTGGTGTAATTATCACCAGCTCCTCCATTATCATCACTTAATTTTACGTATACACCATTTGGGGATTGTAAAAAAATATTTAAATCGCCATCAAAAGTATGTGCAATATTTAAACAAACTATTAAAACCTGTCCTGTATTCCATGTTGTTCCACAATGTCCACTGACTGGAATTACAGAGCTTGCCCAACTACCTGGAACAGTAGCGGGACCGCCATTACCAGCTCCAATAGCTGCATCGGTAATCGTTTGGCAAATTGCATTTCCATAAGTGGAGTTTCCTGTAGCAACATTTGAGTTTATAGTAGCATTTAACAGTGTACAACTACCTGAGCACAATGTTGAACTAGAAGGGGTTAACGTAATTCCAGGTACATCACTATAAATTCCCGAATAAGTTGCAGTACAACCGCTTCCATCCACTAATGTAAATGAAACAGTCTGCCCAGCAGTTAAGCCTGTAATGACCGCATTACCACCTGAAGATACAGAATTAGAAGTTAATGTGCCAGCGCCAGTATTAGTTAATGTATAAAAAGCACTGAAAAATTGAGGGTAACCACCATTTATTTCAACATTCATTGTTCCAGTTGCACACACATTAACAGGATTGAACGAAATGGGATTTAAAAAAGTAACAACAATTGGATTGCCTAAATCATAACAGCCGTCTCCATTTTGGTCATGATTAACGACTCCATCCCAGTTTAAACCATTGTCTCCGTCATCTGCAGTGATAGGAACAAATACCAAAGAGCTGTTAATTGAATTTATACCAGGAAGCGTAAGACTTTCTGAACAACTTCCACCGGTATTAGTGTTAAGGCCTCCAGCATTTAATGTTATAAAATCCTGCCCTGTCCAATAATACCCGGTCCAATTAGGGTCCAAAGTTGGATCTGGAACGGTCGGGCCCGGTGCTATATAAATAGCATAAAATAATTCTGAATCATCCCATCCTGGATCGTAAGCTGGGGGTAACACGTAATCATTATTACTCGAAATGCTCACAGTGCCGCCCAAACAAAGGGTTACCTGTGTATTTCCATTAGGTAAAACAGATTGAACTCCATTGGTTACCGTTATGGTTTGTGTACCTGCATTAGCACCGCAGCAGTTCGGTTCATTAACTATAACTGGTGCGAAGATTGGTGATCCTGGAGCACTATAAACTGCTGTAATCGTACAATTTCCTCCATTTCCATTGGATGCAGGTAAACTCCAGTTTAACGGGCTACTAAAAGGAGCATTAAAAGTAATTGTGCCACCACATGAACTAGCAATCGTAAGTGTTCCTGTTGAAGGCAAACAACCTGTTGTAATTGTACCAGACATTACATATTGTCCGGCAGAGCATGCACCAGGAACTGCTGTTAATGTATTACAACTTGTGGCATTGAAGTTAGTTGGTATAATAGTTGGTGCTCCTGAAGCTGAAAAAACAGCATTTACTGTACAATTTTGCCCGCACGCTGGTAATCCAGGTATAGAGTAATTTGTAGTGGTTGAGAAAGGTGCATTATAAACAACGCTACCACCACAAGAGGTGGTAATTGTTAGCGTTCCTGCAGCAGGCGCAGAAGGAGCTTGAACTGTGCCAGTTAATGTAAATGCACCAGCATTACATGGGCCAGGAACTGCTGTAATTAAATTACAGTTGGTTGAACCAGCGCCGGGATTTCCAGCAATAGTTTGATCAATTTGAATAACTCCACTTGAGTTGGAAAAGTTGGTAACTAGGAACATGTACCACTGCCCTGCAATTGCATTAGGAATTGAAGCTAATTCAACAGCAGCAGTTGAGTAACTACAATCCACAATATTTCCTGCGGACAAACCTGCACACATAGCAGCTTGACTTGCAAATGGGCCCCAAACCACAAAGTCAACATCAATGCCAACACCTGTTGTAGTTTCCTGAGATATCAATAAATCTATTGGACCAGTAGTTGCAATATTAATAAAGTAAAATGCAGGATTGGGAGTTGAACCAAGACATCCATAAATCCCTCCGCCACCTAAAGACGGAGTATTGACAGTATTACATAAGTTAGTTGTAGCACCCGCACAAAAGGGATCCGCTGTGGCGCAGGAACTATTAATATTGGCAGGATTACATGGAGCAATTGTTTTCGCGCAAATTGAAAAGGTACCATCATTTGTAGCATTTGGTGACCACATCCTTATCCAAATTGTGCTACCTGGCGTAAGACCTGTTAGTGTAAGTGCAGGCATTAATCCGTTAACACTCCCATTGTTGTTACAATCGAGCAGTGTTAAGCTATTGCATGGTCCAGAATATGCAGCCATCGCTCCATCTGTCATTGTACCTACATTGGAATCGAAAATTAAAACACCACTTGCTGGCACAATAACAGAAAACCAAACATCTGATCCAATATAATTTGCGCAGCCAGGGGCGGGAACGCCAACAGAGGCTGTAGCATTTACATTGGAAGAACTTGTGTACACACAGCTGGTACCAACAGGAATTGGAGTGGCATTACATGGATTGTCATTAGCAGGAACTTGAGCCTTACTCTGTAAAAAAGTAAAGGTGCAAATTACAATTAAAGACAATATTTTAATGAGGCTATTTTTCAACTGAATATGTAGAATAAAATTCTTCTTTAAATATTACATTCAATTTATTTTGTGTCATTATTTCTTCAGAATATTCAGTATCAAATTGAGCATTCAAAAACAATTTAAATTTATTCTTCTCCATTCTATTCAAGGCTATGAAAGCTGTTTGTTTTTGCCAAGTTGATAATAAATTATTATAATTTGTTTTGTCAGAATCAATTCCTGTTTCGAAAATATAAACCAAGCAAATTTCATTAAACAAATCTTTATTTGCTTCCTTATTCATTTGCATTTTTTTTAAGACATCTTGGCTTGCAGTATTCTGATTAAAATTATTCAAAGGGTTATAAACTGCAACATTTGTCCTGTTTTTTTTAGTACCAGTAGTTTCCATAACATTTTGATCAATCTTGTTTTCTGCCTTAGTTGATTTTGCATCTGCCTTTCGTACCATTTTTGTATCATTATTACTATAATTATGAATATAAGACTTAACGCTTTCACTACTAACACTATGAAGTTTATTGTTATTGTTGTTGATGTCAATTTTTTCAATGCTTTTATTTCCTTCTTGCGCGAAAAGAAAAAATGAAGATTGATTCATCAATAAAATAATGATGACTAACCTTTTAAGTTCTTTATTTAAGTTGTTCATGATTAAATATTTTTTCAAATTATGAGATTTTATATTTTAATTCCCTTTAAACTTAACAAAATTTTAACACAAAATAAAAAATCTGACTGGTTAGTGCAGTTGTCTATTTTTTGTCAGCATGATTTGACTCTTTAATTCCTTTAAATTTTGGGGTCTAATTCTTCTACCGTAAAGTTGATTTAATTCAGTTGACGAAAACAATTCAATTTTACCATCACCATTTGCTAATTCTATTATTCTTCTTTTTTCAATCAAACGAAAATTTTCTATTCTAGCAAATTGATTTAAAGCACTAATGTACATTTCCTCCTTTTGTTTGGCACTTGAATTTAAAGAAAGAATATAGTGTGGTTTTTGATCCGCTGAATGGCTCAAATTATTCTTAGGTACCTTTGGTGGTATTATTTTTTTTGTTTGGCTTGCTTTAAAATTTTCTTTAGCTTTTTCATAGTTTTTAACATCTTCCTCTTTGTTGCCTGTTTCCTTATATCCTGGCAACTCTTTCCTCGAGTTGGCTTGTTTACTATCACTTTTTGAAATAATACCATTATTATTTACTTGCGCTGAAGAATACTTAGGCAGGCAGAACAGTATTAAAGTAAGCGTAATCATCAAACTATTTTTAAGAAATATAATCATCTTGTGATTCAACATAATGCGCTATAATTCAATTATTTTATTTCAAACTTAACATTATTTTAACATAATTGCAAAAAAATATTTCAAAGCGCATTTTAAAATTCATAAAAATATAGGCTAAAGCATGGAATTCAATAGTTACCGCATTTTTTTTAATAAAATAACTAGGAAGTCAAAAAGTCTCAAAGTTGTTAGAAATGTAAAATAAATCTAACCTACTTGTAATGATAAATTTAAATACAACTTTTTGAATTATCTCCTACTACAGATTGAGCATTAGAAATCTGCTCGATTTCATTTTAGTGGAATAAAGACACATATTGCCAATTTTAATTTCAGATTAGAACGCCTGCTTTCACTCCTTAATGTTATTAATTGAGCATTGGTTAATATTGCATTTGATTGATCAACTCTACGTAATTTAGGTTAAACAAACCTATTAATCATGAAAAAGAGGAGAGATTAAAGGAATGGGATTTACAGTTAATGTAACTTGACTTGTAAAGAAATGCACACAAGAAGGATTTGAAGGCAAAACAGCACTTATTAAATTATAAACAGCAGTGCTTGCT
>JBILPB010000259.1:0-3179 GCA_044374175.1 Bacteroidia bacterium
GTTTATATTATATGTTATAACAGCACTAGGCGTTCCTGTAAAAATAATACTCCCTGAGGTCCCTGCGCAAAATGTTGCAGCACCAATTATTGTTGCATTTGGCCCAAGGTTAACAAAAGAAAATGGCGAGTAGGTAAAATCGTTCCATGATAAAACAGACAACGTATTAAACGGAGCTGCAACACCTGCAATTACAGTTCCTGTATTTTGCCATTGTGGAATATTTTGCCAGTGACCAACCGATGCCCAGGTGCCATCACTTAATGGATCATAAAAAAAACTTAGATCAACTGGTGTGCTGCCATTAATGCGGTTTATATGATGAAAGTAATTGGAATTAATTTCACAAATATTAGCTGCTTTTGTATTTCTGTTAAAACTTTCGGAATTAGCATCAACATTAGCAAGTCTTACATCATATTGCTGCGGTGCAGCGCTGGTAGGCTGAATAGTTAAAGGTCTATATCTGTTGACACCAACTGAAGAACCTACTGGAAAGTTATAGATACCAATTGAGGCCATTAACCTTGATAATCGGCCGTTTCCAAGACTGCTTACAAATCCAGTTGTACGTGTAATTGCGTTTACATTTGTATTTAAAATTGTCATTTTAAAATTAGCAGTTGCCAACTCTCTATCATTAAGCTCTAACAAATTGCTAACGCGAGCATCAATTGTTTGACTTTTTATTCCAGTTCCTGTTAAGGATAAAAGATAAAAATCGGTAACACTAGATCCGGTAATTAATTGATTAGTTCCATACAATTCAACTTGACTATTATTGGGTACAAAAGTTCCATTATTAACCCAATTATTTTGCACCTTATAAACTCCGTTTGCTCCACCCCCGTTTGCATTTGCTACGTTTGTAAAATCGCCTTCTATTTGAAATAAACCTGCATTGTCAATTGTTCCTGCAAAATTTGTTGCTGACCCTGTTTTTACAATTACTGTTGCACCGTTTTTTATGGCAATTGTGGCCCCATTGTTATAAACCAACTGGGCTAATAAAACGGAATTATTAAAAAATGAAAATATAAAAAACGTAAAAATTACTTTATTTTTTTTAATTGATGAAAACCTAAAAATTTGGTTAATTGTTTTCAATTTGAAATAATAAACAAGCTTATTCTTTTTCAAGATCTTTCAATGTTTTTGGCCTATCCGGAACTTTGGGCCATCTGTGGGTAAATTTAAATGTGTGCTCTACCCCTTTCTTGTCAATTGAGATTTGATCACCCATTGTGGCTACAATTTGATATGAAAAAGGAACGTTATTTTTTCCATTATTTAACTCCACTACTTCAAAACTTTTGATTGACTTATTTTTTACATAAACTCCATTACAATTACCTTCGGGCTGAATATAAATTTTTATTGGATGCTGTTCATTCACAATAATATTTTTTTGCAGAATTGGGTCTATTTCTATAAAAGCATAACCGTCTTTTAAAACCCCTACACCATAATCCATATATAGGTTTTCAGGGCTTTCAGGGCAGCTAAGCATTACTTCATTACCATCTAAGTCTCTTACCACTGTTGAAACAGCTCCTGGTCCCCATATTTTTCTTTTAGTGCCTAATGGCAATAAGATTGATCCTACTTGCCAAGTATCAGTAGTATTTTGAATTTGAATTCCATTACCAACAGTAGCTGAGTTATACTCAATAAATAAACCTAATGTATTTCCAATAATTGAAGCCCCTGATCCTGTTGGTGCACCATTAATTGCTTGACCTTGACCTACAGCAATTAGGCCAGTACCAGCTGCATTAGCATTTAAACCAAGTATAGTTGAAAAACCAGCTGCGGATGTATTAAAGTTACTTTTAACATCCAATTGCCCATCTGTTGTAATTGTATTTACTGATACTCTACCGTTAGCAGAAATGCGCATTCTTTCGACTGCAGATGTTGAAAACCCAAGAATATTTGCACCAGCTCTGTAGGCGCCCATTCCAGTATTGTTTAAAAAACTATAAAATGGTAAAGCAGCAGTTCCATCAACAGCTGCATGCACCTGATCGGCCACAGGAAAAATAAACCTCGCAATGTTGTTTGTTCTAACATTTATAGGCTGATTATCTGTAGTACCTAAAAAATTTGCGGCTATGTTACCAGCATTCCCAATTAAGAACCATGCATTGTTGGCTGGTGGGCCCATCGGCCCCGGAGGCCCCTGAAGGCCTGTGCAAGTAGATTGCCATATTAATGTTACAGCATTATAAAAATAGTAACATTGTAAATTCAAATCGTAAACCATTAATCCATTTGCTGGGGCAGGAATGGCTAGCCTTTGAGCTGTTGTTAATCTAGGGGCTAAAAATCCTTTATCGGTACTTACTAAATCAAGAATAGCAGATGCAGTGGGCGTTAAGGTACCTATTCCAACATTGTTCTGAGCCTTTGCATTTTCAAAATAACCCAAAATAACAATCAAGATTATATTTGCAAAAACGTCAGTAAATTTAAACTTTGATAATGTTATAATGCTAGCTTTGTTCATATAATGAATTACGGCATAAAGTTAGTTTTTTCTGTTTGTTATACTAAAATTAGCATAAAAAAATCATGAAATCAAGAATTTAGCTATGGCCTCATTGTCTTTTGATTGCTTTTTAAGTGTTTAAATTTGAGAAAAACAAACACTTTAATCCAATAAAATAAACATTAACTTGAATTAAATTGTTTACTGTTTCTTCTATTATCCAGTAATTACTGTAGTTATTGGGATGGCCCCCCCCAAGGAATAGCTCCTATGCTGTCATTTCACTGCACTATGGCATATTTTAAACTGACTAATGCTCAGACTTTACATTAACATAATTAATTTGGTTAAATCATTAAATATTGAACCAAAAACTGCGTTTTGCTTTAATAAAAAAATAGCAACCGTTGTTTTAATAGCTTAATTCACGTTTATTTTGATTTCAAGAATACTGAATTCTTTAAAATATTAAACAAGATGGCAAGGATAATATCATTGAAGACCAATGCAGAAGCATTTCCAAAAAATTAAAAGCTAATGGCAGTCCCTAAATTTATTATGTTAATCAAAAAGGAGAAATTATTAAGATTATGGATTATTATTTTAACAACAAAGAGAAAAATATTCGGCTAGATAAATTGATGAAAGAATTGCAAATAGAATTGTAAGAAAGTCCCTAGAAATGAAA
>JBILPB010000138.1:0-8756 GCA_044374175.1 Bacteroidia bacterium
AGCGCCATGCCACAATCCAGAAACTAAAAACACAAGCCACAGGTTAAAAAAGTTGCGCGTTTTAGAAACCTTATTGCCTCCTAAAGGAATATAAAGATAATCTTTCATGAAACGGCCTAAAGTAATATGCCACCTTCTCCAAAACTCGGTAATATTTTGAGAAATGTAAGGCATATTGAAATTCTCTGGAAAAGTAAAACCCATTATTTTAGCCAAACCAATAGCCATATCGCTATAGCCCGAAAAGTCGAAATAAATTTGAAATGTATAAGCTAAAATACCTATCCAAGCTGTAGCCGTATTAATATCATTAATAGGTAATGCAAAAACATTGTTAGCAACCTCTCCCAAAGTATTTGCAATAAGTACTTTTTTAGAAAGTCCAATCACAAATCTGTAGGCCCCAAAAAAATAATTATCAATATTGTAGGCCTCTTCTCTGTGTTTTATTTGTTCAGCAATTTCGCTATAGCGCACAATAGGTCCTGCAATTTGATGAGGAAACATTAATATATATAAGAGGTAATCAGAAAAACTTTTTAATGGTACATGCTGATTTCGATAGGTGTCTATGGCATAAGTTAATTTATGAAATGTAATAAAAGAAATCCCTATGGGCAAAACCACTTGTGTCCATTCAAAATTAAATTTAAAGTTTAGCACTTTAAACAGCCCATTTAATTCTGTCACAAAAAAATTGGCATACTTAAAATAACCTAGCATAGCAATATTGATAATAACAGTAATTGTTAGAAAATACTTTTTAAGCTTATTTTTACTAATATGAATTAGTTCTACCAAATAGAAATCAATCAATAAAGAGAACAATAAAATAAAAATAAAGGATGGTGCTCCCCAGGCGTAAAAGAACAAGCTTGCAATTAATGCTATGGTATTCTTTAGGTTTTTGGCTGCCAAAAAATAAGTAGCGAGGAAGAATGGTAAAAAAACTAGTAGAAAGAAATTATTACTAAATACCATATTTAAGCAAATGTTAGGCAAATATATACTATTTTCGAATCGTTAAATTTTTAAATAAGGAATGTTTTAAAATGTCAGAATCTAAGGTCATACCAATAGTTTTCAAGTTTTTTAGAATGGTACTTTTAATGGCTATACTTGTTTTTATCCTATTTAAATTTATGTATTATTCAGATTTATTTGTTGAGGAAACCAAATTTGGTATGGAACAAATTGTGTCGCAAAATAATAAAACAGTATTTATAGCAGAAAATGGCTATTGCAGTGAAAATGGATTTTTCAGAACCAATGAATATGCTTTTGAAGGCAGCTATGCCATTAAATTAGATACTATCAATCGCTATGGATTGTCGACCGCTTTTGAAATCCCTAAGAGCCAAGATTCGGTGGATGCCAGTGTTTGGATTTATAGTGCTAAAATACAAGATGGAATTGCTCATGAAGCTTATATTGTTGCCTCCATTGGTGATGTATTTTGGAAAGGCTCTAATACCATTGTAGATAGTAAAATGGGCTGGCATAAACTTAACATTAAGTTTTCGGTACCAGATACAAGTTACCTAAAGCCATTAACCATCTATTGCTGGAATAACAATAACTATGAAGTATATTTCGATAATTTTATAATTACCAAAAGTAACTTTAGAAAGTATTTCTAATCTCATTCAAATAAAAAATAAAATAACTTAAGAGCATTATCTTAAATAATTACAAACATGATGAACAACTTTTTTAGCAATTCAAAAATCCAAACAGCTCTTTTCATCGTTCTATTCCTAATGGCCTGTTTATTTTTTGAATATCCTACATTTATTGAGTTTCAGCCACAATCAATGCATAATTGGCGGCAAGCTGATTGCGCTTCCTTTGCGCGTATTTATTACGAAAATGGGATGAATTTTTTTGAACCAAAAGTATATAATGTGTTAGCTGGCGAGGGAAATGCTGTAGGCGAATTTCCAATACTCTATTATTTTGTAGCCTGCCTTTATAAATTATTTGGACCGCATGAATTCTTATTTAGAGGAGTTAACCTGCTTATATTTATGTTTGGACTACTCTCCTTATTTCAATTGGTAAAGCGCTTACTAAAAGATGTATTCTTTGCCTATGTAATTCCATTTATGTTATTTTCTGCGCCTTTAATTATGTTTTTTGGCAACAATTTTTTGTGCGATATCACAAGTCTTAGTTTTACCTTAATGGGATGGAATTATTTGTTGAAATATAGAGAGGAACAAAAGACCTATCAGATTTGGATTTTCTTATTGTTTTTTACAATAGCAGCCTTATTAAAATTAAATTCGGTGATAAGCACAGTAGCCATTGCTGCGCTTTATTTTATAGAATTAAATGAATGGGAGTTAGGCAACCGCGTGAAAATTTTCAATCATAAAAATCAAATTTTAGTTGGATTTTTACTTTGCTTTGCCACCATTTTTGCATGGTATAAATGGGCTGTCTATTATAACGACAAACATACTGTAACCTTTTTGGGTACTAAAGTATGGCCTAACTGGGCCTCATGGGATACAACAGACGAAACATTTTTGAATACCATTAATGGATTTTTTAAAAATGCTCCCATTAATTACTTTTTACCAACTATTGTTTTGCTTATTGTGCTTGTTTTCTTTGTAAACCGAAATAAAGTTCTTTCCGATGGCTTTTTATATCAATCAATGCTGTTGGTAATTATAGGAACTTTGATGTTTATTTTTACATTTTTTTATGGCATCAGAGACAATATTTATTATACCATTAACTTGTACATTTTTCCAGTTTTAATTCTATTAAATGCCAGTTATATTTTCAAAAAAAAGTATCCAATTGCCTTCAGTTCTAAGGTGTTCAGAGTAATTATTTTTGCATTTTTAGCAGCCAATGTAATGTATGCCAAAAGCTACAATACAATTTTCTACAACAGAGGGCCTGAGCATCATCGACTCAACGAAAATTATTACCATACAGACTTTAGAGCGTTTATCGATAAAGCAGGTATAAAAAAGGAAGACAAAGTAATATCAATTGGAGATAAAACCCCCAATGCATCACTATACTCAATAGGAAGATTTGGATGGAGCGATTACAACAATATACAAGATGAATATGCCTTTAACAATGCCATAGAAAGAGGCGCCAAGTATTTAATTGTTGCTGATCCAAATCTAATATCAACGCCACTAATAGAGAAGTACACAGGTTATTATGTTGCCAATTTTGACAATGTTTTTGTATACAAATTGACTAATGATTGTAAAAGTTTTAGAAATAAAATGGTTAAGCTTAAAACAGCAAATAACAATTATATTTCTTACCCTCAAGACAACGCTCTTGAATTAATTGTTTGCAATGCTATCGATGCTAAAACATTTTACATGGTCGATTTTGGAAATGGTGATATTGGCTTTAAAACAAATGGCGGTAAATATGTTGCAAGCAATCGCGATACCGATAAAAAGTTATATATTAACTCGGAGTGGTTTGGTGCTTGGGAATCATTTGCAAAATTCGAAATAGATTCAAACAAATATGCTTTAAAAACTAAAGGAGGAAAATTTTTAAATTTAAACCCCAATAACATGGCCATATTTGAAGCCGATACCTTTAATGAAAACAGCTTAATTATTGAATAATACCGATTACACTTTCAATTTATTAAAATTTCAGCATGGTCTTATTGTACTAATTTCAGGTAGTATCGGTATAAAAGCAATTGGTATAAAAGCGAATTATTCAAATGGTTTATAAACAATCATAAAAGTAAATTAAACCATTACTGAATCATAATCTCATAAATTTCTCCTGGTATATCATTGAGTGGAAAAGGTAAATTATCTTGGGCAAAAGGCGCACCTGGCCACCAGACCGTATTATGATACTCTTGGGTAATTATCAATAACATTTGGTTGTTTGGAATAGATGTAACCTCATCATTCATATAGCCTACCATACGCATTTTATCGGGTGTTGCACCAATGCGCCAAATAATTTCTGTGGGTCTCCAATCAATTTCAAAATAATAAAAAGGCCCTGCAAACAACTCGTCATCTAGCTCTTCTTGTTTTTCGGTAAGCGCTCTGTATGCCGAATCCCATCTAAAAGTATGATACGTTTTACCTTGATAATCTAATGAATTGCAACCAATCGAAAATTTCTTTGGTTCCATACAGGCCATGTCCCAATTGGTGCAAGCCACAGTAATTTTATTTCTACTTTCAATTAAATCATCAGGCATTTTTGTATGCCAATTTTTAATGTTTTTATTATTTGAAACAGGATTATCAAACACCGGTGGAAAATTGTTACTTGGGCAATACGGTGGTGTTTTTATGATTTCAAAATCAATTTCACTGTAATCAACAGCATTTACTCTTTTATCATTTACCCCTCCCCAATAAGTGGCCATATAGCCCTTGCTACTATTACAGCTCCTACGAAAATTCCATTCGCCTCCCCCTTGTGTTATCAACCAAATAGCATTGGTTAAACCATTCCAAACACCAGATTTATTAAGCAGTTCGGTAAGTTTTACTTTAACACGATATTTGCCATAAGTCATCCCATGACGTGTCATCACACCAACACTTTCTTTTTTCCATTCGCCAGGTTTAGAAGCAGGGTTTTTAATTTTGATACTATGTGTATTTGGATCTGAATACACAGTTTCACAGGGCTTTTTAGCGGTTTGAATAATGGTAGGAATCAACTCTTCTTTAGTAAAAAAACTTTTGTCCCAATTGTAATCAATTTGCGTGTAATCATCTTTTAAAATATCCTTAACCAAGGGAATATTATTAAATTTTGTGGAAGCATCAACGTAGTTTATAAATTGCTGTATGGGAGCATTGTTATACAAGTCTTGATTATCGCCACATGTTTTACAAAAATTAGAATTGTCGTAATTTGCATTTCCAAAAGCATCATTATTGATAAAAACACCTGAGCCAAGGTCGGGATGAGCCACTACCTTTAACAAAATAGGATCGTTCATTATAATCGTTTCAGTCAACTTTTTACCATCGCCTTGCTCAAAATAATAAAAAGGGTTTTTAAATTTTTCATTTGTTTTAAGTGAAATTGACTTTATTTCCTTCGGAATAATCTCCCAATCCTTTTGGGTACATACCACCAATTTAAATTGATAGTTTCCAACTCTTGGATTTCTTTTCCAACGATGATTTTTTCCATCCACAAAATAACGTTGGTCATTTCTTGGATTACCAACAATCCTTATTGAATCAGAAATAGTAATTGTTTCTCCATTATTTACCACCTCAGCTGTAGCTTTAAATGCTATATCTGTTTGTTCCCAACTACCATAAAAATTTTCTTCAGCTAAAGGATTCTCTTTTTGAGTTAATGAATCGTACTCATAAAATTTATAGCTTATATTTTGATAATATAATTTGTAATAGAATTTTTGTGATGCTGTTGATATATTTTTAATTTCAAAATTAATTCTAAAAAATCCTTCTGGCACCTGATTTACACTAGGAATAGTAAAGCCTTCCATTGCATTTTTATAATCTAAACCTATTGTTTTTAATGTATTTTCAGTGGGTTGATAATTTTTTGTAGCATTAAATCCAATCAATTCAAATACCTTATTCTCAAGCTTACGTTCTGCTTTATCTGTTTTACAAGCAGGTGTAATACAAATAAATATAAAGAGTATTACAAAGCTTTTGATGCTGAAATTAAAAATTGAAAATAGTCTTGTAGTCATTTTATATGAAGTTAATAATAAAAACTAATTCCATTTGGAAACTCACTATTTTCTTCAATCTCTTTGCAATTTTCGCCATTAAAATCGCTGTTTGCACAATTAAAATAGCAAACTAGTAAATGTTTATTTTTAGCTGATATAAAGTTACCGCTCAATAAAGCGGTATATTCATAATATTTTGGGTTACATCCTTTTTCATCTTTTATAAATTCGATATTATAATTTACCACCATTTTTGAATTACTCCATGCCACTTCTTTTAATTCAAATCGCCATTTTGTGTTTAATTTAAGAAAATTATTTCCATTCCAATCAATTAGATATTCTTCATTTACACAAGAAACAAAATTCTTGCCGTTGGAGAGGTTATTAGTTTTCCATTTTCCATCAACCAATTGTAAAATTTCAATTTGTTGATCAGTTAAATCAACCAATACTGACTTGTGTTGTGCCAATAATGCACTACTTGTTGAACAATGATTTATGGACATAATCCATTTTGCTGGAAATGCTTGTTCACCATTAATTTTTAACACCCATGCTTTTGCTTCAAACTGATACACTTTCCATGTTAAATCAAACTTGTTTACGAGCAACAAATCAGCTTTTTTATCTCCATCAAAGTCACCAGCTGCTGCAAATGTATTGGGTTTCAATAAAATACTATTTTTATCATTTGTTTCCCAAACCAATTCAAAGGCTTTGTTTTTTTGGTTAAACCACCACATTTTAGCAGTTTCCTTTTTAATATGTAAAATGCTTTCAAGCCCCAAATTAGGCTCGTAGAATGCTGCTGCAACTATTTTATCTTGAGTTTCATATTGCCTAAAACCAGCTACTTTTGTTTTATCATACCTTAACAATTTTTGGGCTAATAGCACATTCTCATTTGGTTTGTCACTTTTTAGTTCAATATTTAATTTGTTTTGTAAATAATGTTGTTCGCTTATCCTTTCAGGCTGATCGCCATATACAATATGCAAATCATCACATAAAACACCCGTTTTCCCTTTATTCCAAAGGCCAACTTCAACATCATCTTCTAAGTTAAATTTCTCTGTTGGCAAATCAATCCCTAAATTCAAGATAGTCCATTGATTTAAAGGAAATACCCCATTCATTGTGCTCTTGCCATGCCAAAAGTTGAGTTCTCCATTTTTTTTATTCACACTCGAAAAAGTTAACACCAAATCGCAATTCTTTTCAGTAGGATAAACCCAAACTGAAGCAGCAATTTTTTTTATTTTTTGATCGCCAAAATCCTTAAAACTTTTTTTTACGCCAATGCCATACTCTGAACCATCACTTAAATTGCAAGTCATTTTTCCTGATCGCGCTGTTGATGCGCTAATTTTTTCGGATCTTAACAAATCTTGATTGCTTTCAAAATCAAAATAAAAATTAGAGTTGAGTTGAGTAATATTAGTATTGAGCGCTATTTTACCAAACAATTTAAAATCAAAGTCATCTATCCAAAATTCTTCCTTACCTGGATTCCAAATATAAATATTAAGGATATGTTTTTCTTTAACCAAGGATGGATTGAGCTCAAAAGCTAATTTTACGTTTTCCCATGCATTTACTGATTTATTTTCCAGTAAACTTCCATTCCAAATTAAATTAGTTCCCTTATCATCATCTATTGTCCATACCAATTTAACACCTTTAAGTTTTTGCGTTGAAAAGTTCATGAAATTAATTTCCAAACTATCAATGTTGTTATAATTCTCTATTTTACCAATTGATTGTTTAAATCCACTACTATACTCCATTTTAGGTCCCATATAAAGTGATTGAATACCCGAAAAAAACTTCTCTTTGCTAATCCTTTCATCGTTGAAATCTTCTATGGGCAAAACATCTTGATAAATAACTTCAATATGCTTTTTTACCTCTACTGATATAGGAACATCATTGGACTTTTTTTTCTCATTTGAACAAGCGCACGCTATTAACATTACAAAGGCAAAGAGATGGAACTTGCGCATTGTAGCTATTCTTGTGCGTAAAATATTAAATGGCTTCATAATTAATCGTTCAAATATATACATGATAATGCAAACTACAAGTTGCTTCATTAACATATTAATTAGGTTATACAGTATTTCTGGTTAATAAATTAACGGAAGAATGCATTTCAAATTGAATATTCGTACTAAAATTGTAATTAAATTTATTACAAATGTCACCTTGGTTTATTATTGCTTGTATAGGCTTATATTTTTCGTTATTATTAATAATAGCTTGGTTTACTTCTAAAAAAGCTACCAATGAAAGTTACTTTACAGGTAACCACGTTTCACCTTGGATTGCCGTAGCTTTTGGTATGATTGGGGATTCACTTTCTGGCGTTACATTTATTTCGGTGCCAGGACAAGTTGGACAAAATAATTTTTATTATTTGCAATTGGTGATGGGCTATTTTGCCGGTTATTTTGTGGTTTCAAGGGTGTTACTGCCCGTGTATTATAAGATGAATTTGGTATCAATTTACACCTATTTATTCGAAAGATTTGGTGTTGTATCGCAAAAAACAGGTGCATTTTTCTTTATTCTCTCACGCGTTTTGGGCGCTGCCGGAAGATTATTTTTAGCCGCTTCTGTAATTCAGTTATTTGTGTTTGATGCTTTTGGTGTGCCTTTTGCCTTGTCGGTGGCTATTATTATTTCACTAATGTTGTTATACACTTACAAAGGTGGTATTAAAACTTTGGTGTGGACCGACACCCTGCAAAGTGGATTTTTACTGCTTGGTGTAATTTTTTCAATTGTATTTATTGCGCAAGATTTAAATTATGGGCCAGCAGATTTATTTCATGCGGTAAGCAGCAGCCAATACGCGCAGGTATTCGATTTCGACTGGTTTAATAAAAGTAATTTCTTTAAACAGTTTTTAGGTGGTGCTTTTATAACCATTGCCATGACTGGTTTAGATCAAAATATGATGCAAAAAAATCTTTCCTGCAAAAGTTTAAAAGACGCGCAAAAAAATATGGAAAGCTTTAGTTTAGTGATGGTGTTGGTTAATGTTTTCTTTCTTTCCTTA
>JBILPB010000023.1:0-28755 GCA_044374175.1 Bacteroidia bacterium
TTTATTTCCACGTGTTTTTTATGTAATTAAGAATATCCACAAGGCTCTTTTATAGCGTGTTTAATTATTTAATTTTAAATCTAAAAACTAAAAAAAATGAAAAAAACAGAAAAAACAATTGTTAAAACAGTATTAGGTAGCAAAATGGAATTGTGTTTTAGTTTGAAATTAGTGAAAAAGAAATTAGGTGAGAAAGATATTGAGCATAAGTTAAATCATGCTAAGTTAAAAGCTGATTACGTTGATATCCTTAGGTCAATACCAAGAGCTGGAGGAATATTAATAATCGAAGGAGTAGGTGCTAATAAAGAAAGTAAACTAGTGGAGGTATTAACTTCAAATTTTGACTTAAGAGAAGATTTTAAAAACAAAACATTTAAAGTTGGTGAGGGGGAAAATATCAGACGCCTCAATTGGATAGCACAAAATTTTCAAAACAAAACGTTCAAAAAACTAATATTTCAGAGAGGATATCAAACTAAAATAATTTCATAAACCTATAAAAAGTCTGAGGGAAAATCATGATTCAAATTTTAATTTTCTGTCAAAAAAACTAGGACTTCTGTTTAATTAAAAGAAGAAATAAATATTAGCTTGGTAATTACTAAGCTTAAATCTAAATGATTTTTACAAACAATAAATTTATAATACTATGATAAATACATTTAATGAATTTAAAATGAACTTCGAAAGAAGGTTTAATTTACAATCGATACTTGACTTGGGTGAAGATTCAGTTAGGTATGAC
Organism: Bacteroidia bacterium; assembly: GCA_044374175.1. Taxonomy (GTDB): domain Bacteria; phylum Bacteroidota; class Bacteroidia; order UBA4408; family UBA4408; genus CAIKXD01. The sequence goes on from JBILPB010000023.1 coordinate 749, forward strand.
TTTTTTATTGCTTTGATGAATAGCAATAATCTTCAATCGCATGATATTCAAGTTGAATCGCCAATTCATAACAATTCATTTGTGTCCAATCTTAATCCAAATTCTAAACGACAAGAAAATCCGCAAATTGACTTATTTTGCTCACACCCTAATACAGTTATGACTGCGGAATTTGGCTTATTCAAAAGAAACAGTAATCCTAATGGTTCAGTAAATGCTACCGAAAAAGTCTTCAAAATGCTCAATGACATGCTTAGGCTATCATTGAACCAAATTTACAATCCAAATGAATCATTTTTCATTTGTGTTGCTGATAGTAAAATTTTAGGAGCGCAAATGCGAAATAACATATTAGCTGCGTTTCCAGCTGTTGGGTACTCCTTTAATTATATGGATATAAATACTTGGATAAAAGATTTAAAAAGTGCTGAGGCAATCTTTGATAAGCGATTTTTAGAAAAGGCAAATACCCTCCAAATAGCAATTACTGCTGAATTAATATTTAATGAAAGAATTCAAAACCCAGGTCAACCACTTTTAGCTACAAACAATTTAGAAACAAGAGCATTGGTATATAAAATAAATGCGAGGAAATCAAAAGAATGAAAATAACAGTTCGAAAACGTAACACTTTGATAGTAGCGGCTGCCCGCAAAACGTTGTTGTAAATTTTAGTTCAACTGCGGCAGTATAGCCAAAATTTTAGCTTAATAAATAATTACTAAACTAATAAATACATACAAATGAAACAACTATCTAAATCGCGTTTTAAATTAGGATTGGAGTGCCCTAATAAATTATTCTTTACCGGAAAAAAAGAATATGCAAATAAAAAGTCGGAAGATACATTTATGATGGCTCTAGCACAAGGCGGGTTTCAAGTTGAAGAGTTGGCAAGATTGCATTATCCTGACGGTGTATTTATTAATACAGCACCTTATGAATATGAGAAGGCATTCGAATTGACCAAAGAGGCATTGAAGGCAGAAAATGTTGTAATCTATGAGGCGGCATTTATGGTTGATGGCTTTTTTATTAGAACAGATGTTTTAGTAAAAACAGGTAATATGGTACGTTTAATAGAAGTAAAAGCAAAGTCTTTTGACCCCACCGATGAGCACACTTTTGTTGGGAAAGGTGGTGGATTAACAACCAAATGGAAGCCTTATTTATTTGATTTGGCATTTCAAAAAGAGGTTGTGCAAAGAGCTTGCCCTGATTTTAATTTAGCCGCAAATTTAATGTTGGCCGACAGAACTAAAAAAGCATCGATTGATGGGTTGAACCAATTTTTTAGAATACCTGCAAAAGGAAATCCTAGAACCGATATCATAAAGCGTATTTCAAAGTTAGACCAAATTGGCAATACAGTATTGTCTGAGGTAAATGTTGATCACATCATTAATGACATTATTGCTGACAAGCACAAATACCATAAAAATTTAGGCTTTAAGCAATCCCTTCAACAGTTTAAAATGGCTTATATTGAAGACCGATATTTCAATTGGGATACAAATTTTAGTGCCTGTAAAAATTGTGAATTCAAAACAAATGCGGAGCAGAAGGCAGATGGTTTGTTATCGGGATTTGAATATTGTTTTAAGAAGCAGCATAATTGGACAGACGCTGATTTTAAGAAGCCGAATGCTTTTGAGGTATGGAACTTCAGAGGAAAAAGTTTGATTGAGGAAAATCGGATGCTTATGGAAAACTTAATTGAAGAAGATTTTGATGTTGAGGTTGTGGCCAATAAACTATCACCATCTGAGAGGCGCTGGTTGCAAGTTGAAAAAGCCCAACAAAATGATACATCTATTTACGTAGAAAAGGTTGGTCTAAAGATGGAAATGGACAAATGGGTATTTCCGCTGCATTTTATAGATTTTGAAACAAGCACAGTAGCTCTGCCCTTTACAGCGGGAAGAAGCCCATACGAACAAGTGGCATTTCAATTCTCTCATCACATTTATCAAAAGGATGGAACCATTGAACACAAATCTGAGTTTATCAGCAATAAGGCAGGGGAGTTTCCAAATTTCATATTTGTTCGAAATTTAAAAAAGGCCTTAGAAAATGACAGTGGAACAATATTCCGATTCGGAAGCCATGAAAATTCGATTTTAAATGCAATAATTATTCAGTTAAATGAAAGTGACCAAAAAGATAAATTAGAGCTCATCACATTTATTAAAACTATTACCAATTCAACAAAAAAAAATGCAACATCTTGGGAAGGTGAAAGGAATATGGTTGACATAAATAATTTGGTGAAAGAGTTCTATTATAACCCATATACAAAAGGATCAAACTCCATTAAAGCCATTTTGCCTGCTGCATTAAATTCAAGTAATTTTTTACGAGAGAAATACAGTCAATCAATCGGTGCAATTAATATTACAAGCAAGAACTTTGCTCCTGATCATATTTGGTTAAAAAAAGAAGGCGATGAAATCGTAAATCCATATAAAATGCTGCCCCCAATTTTTGAAGGTTGGAGCGATTTAGAAATACTTGATAATTTGTCAGATATTGAAAATATTGCAGATGGTGGTGCAGCGCTAACAGCCTATTCAAAACTACAATTTCAAGACATGAGTGAAAAAGAGCGGGCAGAAATAACACAAGGATTATTAAAATATTGCGAGCTAGATACGCTGGCAATGGTAATGATATATGAACATTTCATAGAGTTAATTTAATTTATATTCAATATGCAACCAATCGAAATCCCAAATTATACGCTCAACAAACATTTCAATTACTATACATTTAGTGATGAAAATGGTCGAGACGTTTTCTACTATCATATGGATTGTGAAGAATGCGGTTTTCCTTATCAAGTAAGTGTAAACATTGAGTTCTTTGAAAATAATAATTATTTTTACAGATGTTTATGGAGATTAATTACCATTAAAGTTTATGATGAACACTTTGAAAGATATCTGCGCTATTTTTTCAAAAGAGCACTTACTTATAAGGAGTTTAATCTTTGTTTGTTGGATGAGGCAATTTTAGATAAAAACGGTAAATATTGTGCTGCAGTAAATAAAATGCTTATGAAAAAGTATAAAAAAGTAAGCGAAGATATTCCCTCATTTATTGCAACATACACAGCATATTCAAGCCAATACTCTGAAATTATTTTTCGTTTATTAAAAATGCATCTTACAAATAAATATATTTCTGAGAAATGCACTCCCATTGGGAGAACTGATTTTGAAAACGGACTAATTAATGATCATTTGAAATTTGCATATGTAGATGAATATGATGTAAACAATAATTTTTATTCGGAGCTAATTGACAAGGAGCATGAGCATTATAATTTATACAATGAAGTATTTGTAATGACCACCTTTGACGTTGTAAAATTAATTTATCTAAAATAAAACTATGGGAAATAAATTTTTATGCGCTCAGCTTCGGCAGTGTTTGCAACTATTTCAGCGTTGAATAATTGGTATGGAGGTAACTTGGCAGAAAAGTACATATACCAAATGTGTCCAGCTTTTGAATCCTTTTTGGTGCATATTTGTTTATTTTTCTCTTTCGAGTTTTGAAAATTTTAATCGGTTTAGCCATAAGATAATTTGAGAAAAAAAAGTTATCTTTGCTTTTAGAAAGGGGATATTTTTTTGTGCACATCAAAGGTAAACTTTGAGTTAAAAAACTACACCTTCTTATTTTAATCGTTTAGGACGCTATTGATTTTAGATATTTAGTTTATTCATTGATGTGAAACAATTGAATTAATATTTTATTTCTGCTATTACCAAAAAAAATATGATGGTTTATTTAAAAAATTAATAAAATGAAAATTAAAGCAAAAATTATAGGGCAGCAAGTTTGGACAGTCGAAAATCTTACTAGAGAACAGTATAAAAAAATGACAGGAATAAACATTCCTATTATTAATGATATTTGGGATAATGATGAGCCCAAATGTTGTACTTATGAATCCATAATTGAAACAAGTAAAAAGAAAAATTATTTGTTCGATAAAAATGCGACAAGTTATTTTTCTAGACATAGAAATACTAATAATTGGAGAATCCCTACCATCAAAGATTTGGATACTCTATTTAACTTCATACATCCAAACGCAAGTATCGAATGGCCTACTGATAATATAGCAATAGCTTTAAGAGGAACTTATGGTTGGTTAAATAATGGAACAAACAAGATAGGATATAATGCAGTGCCCAATCCAACAAAAAATGAATCTGGGGAATTAACTGAATCCGAAATTGCCAGATGGTGGGTTTACAATGAAACTAGTAGAATTTATAATGGTTTTGGCTTGTATAACGGTATAGATGTCGTTGCACTTTGTGGAACACATGATAAGATGGGTTTAGCAGTTAGGCTGGTAATGGATTTACAAAGCCCTAGAATTGAAGATGACATTGAATATGTATAAATCGTTTAAAATATAAAATGTGTCAACAAGAATGCTTAAAATCCAAGACAATTTTGCGACACTCTCGCAGTGGTTAAATGAAAATCTTACTGATGAAAAAAGGATAAAAGCTTGTTGCGAACAAGTTAAAAATGTACCAGAAACAAAAGGAATTTATTTTTGGTTTATGCATCCTGATGGATATGAAGCGTTAAATATTAAACCTATAGAAACAAAGTACAAGAGAGATATTAATGGAATAAAATATGACTTAGTATATTTAGGAACGGCTGGAGTGCGAAATAACTCAAATGGCATAAATAATGGTCATCTGAAAGAAAGACTAAAGTGGCACTTATTCGATAATAAAGGTATTTCTGCATTATGTAGTGGAACAATGTCAACCTACAGAAGAACTTTAGGAGCTTTAATTAGTGAAGATTTAATTGCCAATAATACTCAAGAAAAAATTGACGAGTTGTTGTGTAATTACTTTATAATCTATTATGTCGAATATCCGGGTGCCTTTTTGGATGTGAAAGATGAAGTCAACAGCGATGAAGATGTTTTGATTAATGTAATTAGACCAATTTTCAATTTGAAAAAGAATCCTAATGCAGAAAATCAAAAACATATTACCTATGCGATTCAGCAAAAAAGACAAATCGTTGAAAAGGATTCTATAGAAAGATGGTGCAAAGAAGTACCAAATGTAAAAGCTAAGACAATGAATTCAAAACCTAACAAACCTAAAACAGTTAATCCTTCTATTATAGCGGAAGAACATTGTTTAAAATTTACTGTGAATGTTAATCAGTCAATTCATACAGTTGTAATTAATATTCCTAACTTACTTATACCGTGTAGATTTATTTGTAGAAATACTTTAAACCCTAATCAGGTTGTTTATACAAAACAAAATGGAAATTGGAGAAATACTGGAGACATCTTTAGTTATTTTACGAGACCTGATGACAACTATTCTAATAATCATGGCTATATTTCAAACATTAGATGGAGATTTATTCAAGAAGAAATGCAAATTCTGGAGATTAATGAAATCACAGTAACTGTTTGTCCTAACTAAAAAAAATAAAATGAAACAATTGATAATAATACCTTGTTGTGGTGCAAAAGTTGATGGAGGGATTGAAATTAATCAAGGATTAACCTTTTTTGAAAACATAAATAACGTTCCTGAATTGATAGTGCGAAGAAATGAAAGAATAAATTTAACACACCCAAATATTCAAGAAGAAGAATTACTACCTGCATGGGATAGATATGACGGACGAATTTATCTAAGATTAAAAGAACATCAGCCTTTAATAAATACACTAATAGCTGAAAATAAATTAGATATAATAATTATTTCTGCACTATATGGTGTTATAAATATTAATACTCCCATAGCCAATTATAATCTTAGAATGGAAGCATTAGGTGGCGTAAATTTTTGGAGTCATAATCACATTTTAGGTAATTCAATAAATGAATATTGTTTACAAAATAATATTGAAAATGTTTATACTTTTTTAAGACCCAATACATATTATAATGCATTAATAGGTTTAAGACAACATATACAGACTTGGCCTAATGGGCTTCACGGAGTAAATAATATTAACAATCATTTAGCTGATTTAATAATTCAAAGAATAAATCAGATAAATGAATCTGTTTTATAATTTAAATTGTAACAACACAATCTGAGAACTAACAAAAAACTGCATTTTAAATAACTCATTTCAATATTTAAACAAACAGTGATTTCTAAATCAAGAAATCACTGTTTTTATTTTTGTACTGATTCAACCACAAATACTCCTCTACTGCCAATAAATTCGTTCTTTATTAAAATCACAAACGTTTTGCTATGGCTAAAGAGCATTTATTTTATATAAACTGTCAGACTTTCCCAAATACATTGCATTGTAGTAAAATTGACAGTAACTTATTTCTTTTAAAAAACCAATTTCTATTGAAAATTATACCCGAAATAAATTATTACTTATTTCACACCGTTATTATTTATAAAGCAGGTGGTATTATCATTTTCCACTTATTTAGATTTTTAAATATCAATTCCGCCTCACTTCCACCTTTATTATCATTAGTCCATCCAACCCAAAAATATTCATAGAGCTGATTAAAATCTTCAACTAAATTTACATACCTAGCCCTCCATAAAATTTGTCTCATTTCAATATCCCATTCTCTATCTCCAAGCACTTTACAATCATCCTCAGGTTTTCTCCAAACTCCAATTTCTACTAAAAAATCATCCATTTTTTGATCAAACTCTTTATCCAATTTTACTTCATCATTTTCTGGAACAATAAATTTTATTGAATCATAAATATTTCTCAAATCATATAATTTTTTACTTAATGCTTTTAATTTACTTTCGAAATATACATCTACCTCATTTATATATCTTAAATTATTCAATACACTATTTATAAATGACAAAATACTTCCCTCATCTTTCAAATATTTCAAATTCACAGTTAATTCTTTCAAAAACAAATGATTTACTTTGGTATTCTCATTAAACTTAAATACACTTTTAATGCATTTTTCAATTTCATTTGGTATTTGCTCATACCCTTTATTATCAAACAAAACTGGATTTACTTCATTAAACCAAAAACTTTTTTGAATTTGATTCTCAAAATTATACGCCTCTTTAAATTCTTTATGAAAAAATAATTCTTCTCTACCAAAATCTTTAGAGCTCTTAACTAATATATCTGAATTTAAAAACAGATTAATCATAGCTTTTTTAAATGAATTTACTTTGCTGTGGTAAGCCATTTCACTATAATTATTTATATCATTGAAATCATATGGATCGATTTCATATCTTTTTTTTAACTCACTCAATAAATAATCATTCACAGCATTTAATCCACTTTTTTTACAATAATCTTCATACCATTCTAATTTATAATTCAACCTATATGTAAATCTATTTTTTTCTTCAGATGCCCAATTTGTAAATTGAAAATGAGGATTTATCCTAAACATAATTTCAGCATTATGCATAATAATAAATTTAGCAATGCCCTCATAATTGTCAAACTTCCCATTATAACAAGCCAAATTAATTTTGAACTCATTATAATTTATCTCAATTTGTTTAGCTATACTGTTTTTAACTTCAATAGTATCTAATTCATCAAAAGGAAAATACCCAAAGTCACGCGCTAAATCAATTTTATTTTTTAATACTTCAAAATTTAATCTAAAAACATGACCAATAGTAAAATTTGATCCATTTAATTGATTGTGAAATACTACATTAAAGTATCCACTTGTTTTCAAATTATATCTTTCTATTTTGGAAATGGTTTTACATTGTCGTCCAGAAATAGCTTCTCCATCAGGATGAAATTTTACATCCAGTTTATACATTCCTTCATTTTCACTTGCAATAATTAAAGATTGAAGTGTTTGAGTTAATTCGTTAAAGTTGTGTGTGTTCATGGCATTTGTTTTAAAAGTTATAATTGCTCCCGTGTATCGGAAGAATTTGAATAGCTAACTTTTAAAATCTGTTTATTATGCCATTAATTGAAAATTAAAATCGTTTTTTAGATTTCGATTAAAACAAACATATTTAAAAAAAATGGTTATTCCTAATTATTTATTTTAATTTAAATAAACTTTTAAAAATTAAATTTACACAACTGCTTATAGGTTTTGCCTACCTGTCTTGCGCCATACAAAAGTAGCGGAAACCGGTTCTTTGATCCCTTCCATTCTTTTAATAGTTTGGCAGTCTTTCGTTCCTTTTAATGTAAAAAAAGAATCACTTATTCGTTCTTAAAAGTGTGAAATTATTACATTTTCGGCAATTTTAAAAGAGCTATAAAAAATACAATTAAAATTCATTTTTCGTGAAAAAACAACATCCATTAACTCACCTAACAGCGATTTTTGAGCACTTTGGTAAAAAGCATCATTAGCTGCGCAATTAAAAGCACTAACTATTTTTTATAAAAAATAAGCAGCTATAGCACGCTGCTATAACTGCTCATAATATTTAAGTTACTTTATTTTAATTTATCTCAAATCGAACTTAACAGGCAAGCTAAATTGAACTGGCACTGGCTTGTCATTTTGCTTCCCAATCGACCAATTGGGCATACTTGCAATTACACGCATGGCCTCAGCCTCTAAATCTTTTCCGCCTCTAATACCTTTTAAAATAGTAAGCATTACTGGCTTTCCTGTAACATCTATAACAAAGCCAACAATTACAGTTCCTTTAATACCATTTTCTCTGGCGCTATAAGGATAGTTAATGTTACCTTGTAAATACCTGAATAATGCGGCCTCTCCACCAGGAAAAGAGGGCATTACCTCTGCAGTTAGCAATGGCCCCGATAATGGTTGTTCAACTTTTCCTGTTCCATCTTCAATAATTGGTTTGTCAATTACGGGCTCACCCACTTGTCCAATGGTAGTAGTAGTGCCAGGATTAACGATATTTTGATTAACGATGGCTGTTTGTTCAACTTTTTCCTCAACCGCTTTGTATTGTAAATTGTTTTGAGTTGCAATTGCTTTTTTAGGCTTTTCAATTACCGGTGGTGGTAACTCCTCGGCTTTGGTAATTGGCGGTGTAATATCATACTGAACAATCACTTGATCTGTTTTAGGAATTAAAACCAGCGATGATGCATTGCTGTTGAGCATCATTTTAGGAATAATAAAAGCACTTAAAAAAATACCTGTGCTAATAAAAAGAGCTAAAAAAAGATGATGGTTGTAATCGCGCCTAATGGTGTAAGCGCCATAGTCATGATTTCGGTTTTGGAATACTAAATTATTACGACCATGATCGGTAACATTGTTCCAGTTTTTTGGCGTTAAAAAATTTGCTGACATAATTAGTAAGTATTAAAAAGTGAATAAAAAATTGACACAATCGCTGCGTTAATCATTAGTAAAGGTTCATTCATTTTGTTTGATTTACTTATTAGATGTAGTAAATGTTTTTATTCCATAAATTTTATTTTATTTTCTTTACGAAGAACTTAAAATTAAGGTTTAGCTCTTTTATTACATCAACGAAAAGCAATTTTTATTATTGTGATTTGCCCTTCTTAATTCTATTTTTTAACATTTACAGAACTATTTTCAAACCCATTTGTTGTTATTAGCTAATAACATTAATATATATAAATTATGGCTCTAAAACAAGGCGACAAAGCACCAGATTTCAAACTTTTTAATACCGATAAAACAGAGGTTAGTTTAAGCGATTTTAGCGGTAAAAATTTAATTGTACATTTTTTTCCGGCAGCATTTACGGGTATTTGTACAAAACAATTATGCACTTTGCGTGATGGTATTTCCCTATATCACAACGATAAAACAGATGTTGTGGCAATTTCGGTAGATTCATTATTTGCGCTTGCTAAATTCAAAGAAGAGCAAAACTTAAATTTTACACTTTTGAGCGATTTTAATAAAGTAACCTCAAAAGATTTTGGTGCCCTTTACAACGATTGGATTTTAGGAATGAATGGTGTTTCTAAGAGAGCAGCTTTTGTAATAGACAAAGAAGGAACAATACAATATGCCGAAGTGCTTGAATCTGCTGGCGATTTGCCTAACTTTACTGCTATTGATGAGGTTTTAAGTAAACTAAACTAAATGATCAAAAGGAGGTTTCAAAAAACGAACTAATTAGAATGTTAGTTTCAATTTTTTCCTTCAATTACAGTTTCAGATAATACGAATCGTATTTATTGTTTAGTCTAAAAAAAAATATGCAATGGTAAATGCCGATACTACTTAAAATTATAACAACAAGGCTATGCTATAATTGGACTAAATTGAAAGTGTAATCGGTTTAAGCTAATATAATTAAAAAAGGGATTTGAAAATTTCAAATCCCTTTTTTAATGCATCAAATAATTTTAATTTTTTTGTCAATGAACTTCCAATTATTCTTGACTTGAATCTATAACCTAGCAAAAACTCTAGGAATGGTTAATCAATAAACTTTTACAATAATATTAAGTGCCTAGTTACTGTTTTAGATTAAAGTAAAATGGTTTGATTAGGATTCAAATGCGGAATTTGGGTTAATCAACTATTTCATTCCTTTTGCTTCAGCAATTAATTTTTCATTGTTCTTTACATACGCATCATCTTTATCTTCCAAAGCAAGGGCTTTAGATTTTTCGGCTGTTTCAATTGCACCTTTAGCATCTTTTAATTTTAGTTGAATTTTTGCTTTCAAATGCCATACCCAATATGCTTTAGGATTTTGCTCAACTGCTTTATCAATCCATTCTAACGCTTGCTTCAGGTCTTTGTTGTTATCATAATAATAACTTGCTGCGCTGTAATAAGGTCTTTTATCGGCAGGAGCCATAGCAGTTTCAATGCTTTTCATCACTTTAGCATCTATTTCGGTGGTGAGTTTAAAAGCAACTCTTGTTTGATCCCACAAAAGCTCTACATTACAAGTAGTGGCTGTAATATCAGCAAAATTAATAGTAAAGGTTTCAACTTTTTGAGTTAATGCAGTTGGTTTAACACTTACACGCAACACTTCATCTTCTTTTTTGTAATCGCCTACATTTCCACCTAAAGTTAAATCTTTGTAAAACATAATATCCCATGCATCTTTTCCTGGCATTGTGTATAGTGCATATGTGCCAGCCGCAATAGGATTTCCTTCTACTTTGGTATCTTCACCAATAGTTATTTTTGATGCACCGTTGGCGCCTGTGCGCCATATACTTCCGAACGCAACTACATCACCATAAATAACTCTGCCTTTAGCACTTGGTCTGCTGTATTCAACACCTACTTCGCCTAAGCCAAAGTTTTGTTTAACGGTTTGTAAAGGACTTGGAGCAGGTGTTTTCAATGTTTGTGCCTGCATATTGCTGGCTAAAAATAAGCCTAATCCTAAAATTGATAATTGTAATTTTTTTCTGAAATTCATATCTCTAAATTAAATGGTTATTATGTTATTGAGCAACAAAGCTATTTTATTATTGTTTAGGTCCTTCTTAAAATGTGATAATATTTCCTAAACACTCATTTCATTAAGCGCACTCACAAATTGATCCAGTTCTATGGTAGTGGTATAAACATTAGGTGTAATTCGGCAACCATGTACATTGGCATAACTAATGGCTACTGTCCAAATTTTATATTTTTTCAAGAGTGTTTCTGCCATCAACGCTGGTGCCATATTTTTTATGCCTACATTCGCAATGGCGCAACTGCGATGGGCTTCAAGAGGTGTGTTTAAAATAATGTTGGGATTGCTAGCTACTTTACTGGTCCAGTATTGTTTTAAATATTGTAGTCTTTCTTCTTTTCTTTTAGCACCAATGGTGTTGTAAAAGTTAATGGCAAATGGAATAGTAAGCTCTGTATGCATGGGATGCGTGCCCGTATGGTTTAACTTTCGAATATCGTTTAATGCATATCCATTTTCACCAAATAAAGGCCACAAACCTTCGATATTATTTTTTTGTACATAAAGCAAACCTGCACCCAACGGCACACTCAACCATTTATGCAAACTACTTGCATAATAATCACAGTTTAAATCCCTAATTTTAAAGTCGAAATGAGCAATAGCATGGGCGCCATCTACCAATACTTTTACACCTTTTGCATGTGCCATATCACAAATTTTCTTTACAGGAAGAAGCTGTCCTGTAATGTTAATCATGTGCGAAAGCATAATTATCTTGGTGTTTTTTGTGATGGCATTTTCATATAATGCTACTATTTCTTCATCATTTTTTGGATGATTAGGGATAGAAATTATTTTGTTGATCATGCCATACCTTTTCGCTTGCTGTTTAAACATATCCAGCATAGCGCCATAATCCTGTTCGGCCATAATGGCTTCTTCACCTGCTTTCCAATCCATACCACAAATAACGGTATCCATTGCTTCTGTAGTATTTCTGGTAATAATTAATTCCTCTTTTTCGCAACCAACAAACTGAGCTAATGTTTCACGCACCATTACCTTATCATCAGTCATTTTGGTACGCTTGTAAAATGAGGCCTCATAGTTCATATTTTGCAATTGCATTAAATATTCCTCTAGTATTGGCTTTGGCATTAAATTGTAATAGCCATTTTCTAAATTGATGTAAGCAGGATTTAGCTGATATTGGTTTCTCAAACTAGTCCAAAAGTCATCATCTGCGGCAAGTACTGAAGTACTTTTATGTTTATTTTCGGCAAACAGTTTTTCTATACCAAATGGGATTGTCATTCCCGACAAGGCCATAGTTTTTAAGAAGGTTCTTTTGTGCATTTCTAATAAATTTATTGTAATAAAAGCTTACAAATATTCCTTCAAAAAGGGCTGCATCTCCACTTCAATATCTTTGCGTAATTGAATTAATTTTTTTGCATAATGCTCCATGTGTTTATCCTTTTCAGTCATGGGTGTCCATTTATTTACAGGCTTTGGATTTCCTTCTTTATCTACAGATACAAAAACAATCACACAGTGAGTGGTCTTATTAAAAGCAAATTCTGAAATTTTTCTTGAAAATACATCTACTGCAATATGAATACTGGTGTTACCAGTATAAATTACCTTAGCTACAACTTTTACCAAATTGCCAATTAAAATGGGCTTGTAAAATCGTATGCCTCCAGCATAAATCGTAACGCAATAACCTTCGGCCCACGATGAGGCGCAAGCAAATGCAGTTTGGTCTATCCATTTCATTACCGCACCACCATGCACTTTTCCTCCAAAGTTCACATCTGTAGGCTCACTTATAAATTGAAAAGTAATTTTATTTTCCATGATGTTTAGGTTTTTATAAAATACAATAAACTAATGTTGATTAATACACATGTTGCCCACCATTGATAGAATAGTTGGCACCTGTAATAAAGTTGGTTTTATCAGAAGCTAAGAAAGAAACCAGATGAGCTACTTCATGCGTGCCTCCTAATCTTCCCATCGGTATCTGCGAAACAATTTGCTCTCTTACTTTTTCTGGAACAGCCATTACCATATCTGTACCAATGTAACCCGGTGAAATTGTATTTACAGTAATACCATATTTGGCAACCTCCATAGCTAAAGTTTTTGTAAAGCCATGCATACCTGCTTTCGCAGCCGAATAGTTTGCCTGCCCAAATTGACCGCGTTGCCCGTTTACTGATGATATATTAATAATGCGTCCAAATTGTCTTTCAATCATCCCGTTGATAACATGGCGGGTGCAATTAAAAACACTGGTTAGGTTGCTTGAAATCACAGCATCCCAGTCCTCTTTTGTCATTTTAGCAAATCTGCCATCACGGGTAATGCCAGCATTGTTTACAAGCGTATCAACAGTCCCTAATTCTGCTTCAATTTTTTTGATCATAGCTTCCACCGAGTCAAAGTCAGTCACATCGGCTTCATACATGTCGATAGTAAATCCTTCGGCTTTCATTTTGTTGCTCCATTCATCTGCCTTAGCTTTATTTCTATAATTGGCTATCACATGAAAACCATCATTGTGTAATTCCTTGCACATAGCTGTTCCAAGGCCTCCAGTAGCACCAGTTACCAATACAATTCTTTTATTTAAATTATCCATAATATGTATATTTAGGGTTATATTTTATTGATGTTCATTACAGTTGCTTCTCCACTGGTGCATAAGGCACCGTTAGTTTTATCAATGATGGTGGTTTCAATGGTTGCTCTGTGCTTTTCTACGTTAATTTCCTTCACAGTAAAAACAGCCTCATAGACTGTATCCACAAACATGGGCTTAAGAAAAGCCAGTGATTGTTTCAAATAAATAGTTCCTTCACCTGGAAATAAAGTGCCAAATACTTTGCTAAATAAGGACGCGCCTAGCATGCCATGCATAATGGGAACTTTAAACATTGTAGAAGCTGCATAATTCGCATCAAGATGAACAGGATTCTTATCGCCTGTTACCTCTGCAAATTTTATAATATCCGCTTGGCAAAAAGAAAATTCGTGTTTGTAAATATCGTTTAACTGTATTTTCATAATTGATGAATGTTTTATATTTTAATTTGGATTGAAAAATAGTGAATAATTATTTAAACTTTCAATTTTTTTCAAAAAAAAGAATAGTCTAAAAATACTTATTAAAATAACTAGGCTTAATTAACCCTAGTTTTAAAAAAATAACCTTTCAGAAGACAATATGAAGCTGCATATGACAATTTACAACGGCCCCAAACACCTTTTTTTGAATATTAAACTTTTTTGTAAATTTAACGGTCTTATGATATTTAGCTTTGGTATGCTTATGAAATAGGAGTCAATTTTCTTTATTACAATACAATTAGTGAAATAATAAAAGAATACCAAATAAAAAAAGGGTTGACTCAATTAAGTTATCCCTTTTTTTATTTTTAAAATGCAAGTGATTAAAATAAAAATTGGAATCTCGCTAACTTTAATCATAGATTACCCCTTAGGGATCTTTAATCAACAATATTTTTAATGAAATTATTATACACGAATGATTGTGGATTAAAGGAATAACGAGCTGTCTTTAAATTCATTATGTGAGTTAGTTCTTGAGATTGATAAATCCACAAGCATAGTGAAGATTTTAATATGTTTGTAATGCCTAGCCAGATTCAAAATTAGTATTTATCTAGATGTTATTTTCATGCACTTTAGTTTGAAAGTATTGGTATGTTCGATTCGTTATATCTTGCTTCTTATCAAAAATAATTCTTTAAGAATTTGAAAAAAATATGATAATTCAATTGTTCAGAATAGTTTTTTCATAAATATTTAATAAGGAACACAATATTTTTTACATGTATCTTATTTTTAAATAAATAGACCTAACAAGTGCATTACTTTTACTTTTGATAAAACCACATAAAAAGAATTACATGAAAACTAATTTATTAAAGTTATTCTTCACCTTCACGTTGTTGATGAGTCATTATTTTGTCTCTGCACAATGTATTATTTCCATCGCTGGTTGCGCAGGGTATACTGCACAAGTGGCAATAACCCAACCTTCATTGTGCCAAGTTCAATGACATGTCCATTTGGTTATAATTACAATGTTACTCTCAATTATTCAATCACTGTATCTGGAGCACAATAAATCATTCTAAAAAGAAAAAAAGCAAAAGCGGCTTGTCGAAAGATGAGCCGCTTTTTTGATGTTAAACATGATAAAGATTTTCATTTAAAAAAAAACAATTATATATCGAGTTAAAAGGGTAATTAAAAGGCTTATTTGATTAATTTAAAAGCTTATAGAAATTACAAATAATGACAATGTGTCTATTAGTAGTAAAATTACTATTCTAAATGCTTAATATTAATGGATAAAAAGAATTAAATTGAATCAATTAAATCAGCAAACCTTTTCTATAATGTTAAGTATAAGTTAATAGTTTTGTATGACTATAACGCAAGTTCCATTATATATTCACGCTTTAAACCTCAATGTTATGAAAAAAACGCTACTATTTTTATTCAGTTTTTTTACGATTTTTTTATCGACTAAAACTTACGCAGATTGTACACTTAATGCCGATGCAAATGCAAGTTCTAATCCATTAAATGGATGTACTGGTATCATTACTATCAATGCAAAACTTACCATGAATGCTGATTATAACATAGCTGCTTCTGGTATTACTCAATTTATAATTTCAACAACGGGCGAAGTAAATTGGAGTAATAATAATGTAAACTTGGGCTTGCCTGCTAATTGTCAGTTAATTATCCAATCAGGAAGTTTGGGCATCACTTCAGGCGCCAATGGAGTTCCATGTAGTGCAAACCGCACTATAAGCTTTGGTGGTGTTACCATTGTAAGTTGCAATGGTGGTGGACCGGGTATCGATTATGATTTTATACAGGTGAACGCCAATGGGGGTATTAGCGGGCCGCTTTTAATTACTGCCAATTCAAATTCACCAGTTTGTGTGGGCAACACAATTGCACTTAATTCAACTTTTAGTGGTGGAATTTCTGCATACACATTTGAATGGAGAAATCCTTCAAATGCTGTTTTTTCAACATCTCAAAATACAACAGTTACACCTGCTGTTGCTGGTACCTATAATGTTATAATTACAGATGGTTCAGGTGCAACGGCAAGTTCAAATGTAATAGTAACGGTTAGTGGTACAGCACCAGGAGTGCCAACTGCCCCTGTTAATGGTTCAAGATGCGGTACAGGAACAGTTTCTCTTTCTGCAACGCCTGTGGCTGGAGCTACCATTGATTGGTATGATGTACCTACTGGGGGAGCAGTATTAGCAGGCGGAACAGGCACCAACACATTCACTACACCAAGTATTTCGGGAACTACTACTTATTATGCTCAATCAAGAAAAACTTCAGGTTGTTCGGGTGTTTCAACTTCAAGAACAGCAGTAATTGCTGCGGTAAACCCCAATGTTACTCCAACCATTTCAATTTCTGAAACGCAAGTTAATTTATGTACCAATGGGATAGAATTCAGTTCATCTATAACTAATGGTGGAGGAAGTCCAGGGTATCAATGGAAGAAAAATGGCGTTGATCTTCTTGCGGCAGTAGGCTCATCAATTACGGCTACAAATTTTGCAGATGGTGATTTAATTACTTGTGAGCTTACTTCAAATGCAGCATGTGCATCGCCAACAACTGTTTTATCAAATCAAATAACTGTATCTATTACTTCGCCAACTACTACCTGGTTGGGGCTTACAAACGATTGGGATGTGGGCTCTCCAATAAACTGGTCAAATGGATACCCTTCTTCTAATACTACAGCTATTGTGGTGCCAGGTACCCCTTTTCAACCACAAGTGAATGGTGTTGCAGAATGTTTTAATTTAATCATTCAAGCTGGCGCAACAGTTACTATCAATGGTGTTAATACCATCAGCATTTATGGCAGTTTAACCAATGATGGAACTTTAACGCCAGGATTTGGCGAGGTTCAATTTTTAACATGTGCGGGTAATTCAAGCAGTGCTCATATTATCAATAGTACTAATGCTTCTACAACCAATTTCTTTAGCCTATTACTAGATGATCCTAATGGCCTAACCTTAAATAGTAATGCTACAATCAATGGATTCTTGAAATTGAATAATGGAACTTTTACCAACAATGGCTCTAACTTCACTTTTATTAGCACATCTACAGGTACTGCAAGAATTAATGCAGTTGCTGCAACCGCGAATTATGTGGGTAATATTACTATGCAACGTTTTGCTCCAGGACCACTTACTGGTTGGGCATTATTGGGGCCTCCAGTTCAAGGAGCAACAATTGCCAGTTGGACAGATGATTTTGCTACTTCTGGTTTCCCTGGTTCTACCGATCCAAGTTTATCATTCATCTCTATCTATGACTATGACGAGACAGCTCCTGGTTTGTTTGATGATGTAGCGTCATATGCTACAGCCACAAATGTTACCAATCCTTTAACAGTGGGCAAAGGTAAATGGGTGTATTTAGGCACTGGGCCTACAAATACCTCCGCTATTACAATTGATGTTACAGGTCAACCGCACATTGGTAATTTTAACTTTAATCTTACCTATACTAATACAGGCAATCCTTTAGATGATGGATTTAATCTTGTTGCAAATCCTTTTCCAAGTGCTATGGACTGGTTATCTGCTGCATGGACAAAAACAAATGTAAATAATGCTATTTATATGTTTCAAGCAGATAATGGGCAATATGCCAGCTTTGTGAATGGAATCGCTACAAATGGCGGATCAAGATTTATTGCTTCGTCACAAGGTTTTTATGTGCAAGCAAACGCTGCTGCGCCAGTTTTGGCCGCCACCGAAAATGTAAAATCTTTATCGAGCCCCGTATTAATTAAAGAGGCTGAAATTAAGAATATGCTAAGATTAAGAATGGTTGGTGATGACAGACAAGATGAAGCAGTTGTTTATTTTGACAAAGACGCCACAAATGGATTTGATGGTAATTATGATGCAGCTAAGTTTTTAAGTACTAATCCATTAAATCCTTCAATTTCTGCGGTCATCAATAATAGAGATTTAAGTATTAACGGAATTCCTTTTCAGGCAAAAACAATGCATATTCCTTTAAGAGTTACCGCAGGTGTTTCTGGCACTCACCAAATCACTTGGAGTGGCATTGAAAGTTTTTCTTCTAATGCATGCTTTACACTTGAGGATACTGAAAATGGGAATATTGTTAACTTAAAGACCAATGAGATTTATTACTTTAATTTAACTACAGGAAACCAAGCTCCTCGCTTTATTTTGCATGTCAATGTGCCAATGCCAACAACAAATACCCCTGCATCATGCAGCAGCACCAACGATGGAAGTATTACCATTCAAAATCAATCTGGAAGCAATTGCTTGGTTCAATTACAAAGTAATAATCAAATTATTGCAAATGCGCAGTTTAATAGCTTAACTCATACTTTTAACAACTTATTGCCAGGCACATACGCAATTGTGTATCCTGAAGCCCAAGTTTGCGGAAATATGACTGAAACAGTTGAAGTGAAGGCTTTAAAAACTGTAAATGCATCAATTCAAGTTTCTAATACGCACCCATTAACTAATGCTAATGTAACTTTCAAAGGACCCAAAGGTAAAGGTGTGATAAGTGCTTGGGATTTTGGAGATGGCTTTACAGCGCAAGGTGCTAATGTTTCTCATCAATATGCTAATGCAGGTACATACACTGCAACCTTAACAAGTTCAAAAGGAAATTGCACTGATATTAAAACTGTAGAAATTAATGTTAATAATGCATCAAATGCTATTGGACGTGAATCAATTGATGTGCAAAATATGAATGGAGCCTTTTACGTGGTTTTCAATGCTGATCAAATGTTGAATGCAAATATTAAAGTGCACAATGCTTTAGGTCAGGTTATTGGAAATGAGTTAACTTTTGAAGGTAAAAACGGAAGTGTTTTAATTAACATTGATGATGTTCCAGAAGGAGTTTATATTGTGAGTATTGCAAACGGAGAAAATATCATCACAAGAAAAATTATCAAATAAAAAGATTTCAATTCACTAAAGTCGGTTGTTTAAAATTCATTAAACAACCGACTTTTGCTTTATAGCCGCAGGGTATTATTAATTCACAACATTTAACGTGCTTAAATAGTTTTAACAACACTGCGTTTTATTTTTGCTTAAATTTGAAGTCAACATTTAAAATTTTAGATGTTTTGTAATGCTTTAAAGCGCTATGAATAATTATGAATTACTCATTCAAAAACTGGATGAGTTTATTAGAAAATATTATAAGAACAAATTAATTCGTGGAGCTATTTATAGCCTATCGCTATTGCTATTGTCATTTCTGAGTATAACGCTGATAGAGTATTTTGGCAATTTTGGCACTATTGTTAGAACTACTTTGTTTTATGGTTTTATTTTATCTACCGCAACAGTACTTGGCATTTGGGTAATTGTTCCTTTAAGTAAACTTTACAAATTAGGTGCTATCATTAGCCATCATCAGGCTGCACAAATTATTGGTACACATTTTCAACATGTAAAAGACAAATTAATTAATGTATTACAATTGCATGAAAATGGCGTGGATAATCAAAATTCTGTGGCTCTATTAGAAGCTGCCATCAATCAAAAAATTGTTGAATTAAAACCAATACCATTTACTGCTGCCATCGATTTATCTCAAAACAAAAAGTACCTCAAATATGCCGTTGCACCACTAGCTATTATCTTAGCATTATTGGTTGCTTCACCTAGTATATTAACTGAAAGTACCAAACGAATAGTGGCGCACGAAACCTATTTCGAAAAGCAAGCGCCTTTTACATTTACCATTGAAAATGAGAATTTACAAGGCATACAGCAACAAGACTTTGAACTTAAAATAAAAGTAGGTGGTAACGAAATTCCTGATGTGGCTCTTATTGAAATAGAAAATAATCAGTTCAGACTTGATAAAATTGACAAAATTCATTTTTCATATCTTGTTAAAAATTTACCAAAGGATATTGTTTTTAGATTGTTTGCTGATGGCTTTTATAGTAAGCCTTTTGAGTTAAAAGCTCTCCCGAATCCTATCTTAGTTAATTTTACTGTTGATCTCATTTATCCTACTTATCTGCAAAAAAAAGCTGAGCAAATAAGCAATACAGGAGACTTAGTTATACCTGCTGGAACAAAAGTAAATTGGAACTTTAAAACACAAAATACGAGTAAACTAATTGCAGATTTTGGCAATGAAATTGTTAATTTAAAGCAAAGCAATGACAATGAGTTTAGCATGAGCAGAACTTTTGTTCAAAATCAAAATTACAGCTTGTTTACTTCAAATCAATACCTAAAAGGTAAAGAAGCTATTAATTACACGATTGAAGTTATCCCAGATGTTTATCCGGCCATTAAAGTGGAAGAAAAAGCGGATAGCAATAGCATAAAGCATGTTTATTTTAAAGGTGATATTAAAGATGATTATGGTTTTTATGATTTGAACTTTTGCTATAAAAAAACAAACGTTGATTCCAATGTTACAGCTGCTAAGGAATTGAAAGTGGCTATCCCCATCAATAAAACTATTGCACAAGATAATTTCTTTTATCATTGGGATTTAGATAGAATTGGCATGCAAGCGGGCGATTCATACGAATATTATTTCGAAGTAAGAGATAATGATGCCTTGAATGGATATAAATCAAGTCGCACGCAGAAAATGGTTTACAAAGCGCCATCATTAAAAGAAATTGCCGCTAATGCAGATAAGGATAATCAAAAAATAAAAGAAGAATTAACAGCTTCTATCCAACAGGCAAAGGATTTACAGCGCGAAATGAATGAGATGAATAAAAAATTGATTGACAAAAAAACACTCAATTTTGATGACATCAAAAAAATGAAAGACCTTGTTGAAAAGCAAAAAGACTTGCAAAATCAAGTTGAAAATCTTGAAAAAGAAAATAAGCAGAATTTTGAAAAACAAAACGAATTTAAAAATCCTGATGAACAACTTTTAGAAAAGCACAAACAGTTAGAGGAACTCATGAAAAACATCATGACAGAGGAAATGAAAGAAAAGTTGAAGGAGCTTGAAAAGTTGTTGCAACAAATGGATAAAGAGAAAACACAAGATGCTTTAGAAAAAATGAAATTGGATGCCAAAGACATGGAGAAGGAATTGGACAGAACATTTGAAGCATTTAAAAAAATGGAGCTAGAACAAAAGCTTGATGATGCCATTAAGAACCTTGATAAGTTGGCAGAAGAACAAAAAAAATTAGCCGAAAAGACGGAAAATAAACAAGGTGATAATGCTGATTTAAAAAAGCAACAAGAAGAACTCAACAAAAAATTTGATGAGCTAAAAAAGGATATTGATGACCTTGAAAAAAAGAATGCAGAATTAGAGGACCCTATGAAAATGCCTGACACAAAAAAGCAGGAAGAAGAGATTAAAAAAGACATGGAAGAAAGTGGTGAGCAGTTAAACCAAAAGCAAAATAAAAAAGCATCAAAATCGCAAAAAAGTGCAGCTCAAAAAATGGAGGAAATGAGCCAAAAAATGCAAGAAGCAAAAGCCGAAGAAGAGCAAGAAGGAGAAGATGAACAGGCTTTAAGACAAATTTTAGAAAACTTGTTGGCAGTGTCTTTCGCAGAAGAAGAATTGATGAATAAAATTAAAGTAGTTGATCGTGCTAATCCTCAGTATTTAAAGTTGATTCAGCAACAAAAAAAAATAAAGGATGATGCTAAAATGATTGAAGATTCATTGTTTGCGTTAAGTAAAAGACAACCTAAAATTGAGGCCTATGTAAACCGTGAAATTGCAGATATTAATAGCAATATGGCAAAAGCACTGCGTAACATGGAAGATAGAAATACGCAGGAAGCCTCATCAAGAGGGCAATATGTAATGACAGCAGTAAATAATTTAGCTTTATTGTTAAGCGAATCTTTACAAAAAATGCAGCAGGAGCAACAAAAAAATAAAAATTCAAAACCTGGTTCAGGCAGTTGTAAAAAGCCAGGAGGTAGTGGTAGCAAACCTTCTATGAGTAAAATGAAGTCTATGCAAGAGCAAATCAATAAACAAATTGAGAAAATGAAAGAGCAGATGGCCAAAGAAAAAGGTAAAGAAGGAGAGAAGGGCAAAGAAAAAGGACCAGCTAAATCAGGTAAACCAGGTGGAGAAGGTGGCATGAGTCAAGGGTTGGCTCAGCTGGCAGCGCAGCAAGAGGCTTTAAGAAGAGAATTGCAAAAAGCAGCCGATAAAATGGGTAAAGATGGCAAGCAAGGCAATGGCGGTTTAAGCAAGTTGGCCGAAGAAATGGAAAAAACAGAAAACGACCTTGTCAATAAAAGGATTTCTCAAGAAACTTTAAGGCGCCAACAAGAAATTTTAACAAGATTATTAGAAGCCGAAAAGGCAGAGCGCGAAAGGGAATTAGACGAAAAAAGAGAATCGCAGGAACCAAAAAATGAAATTTTTCGTAACCAAAATCAATTTTTAGAGTATAACACGCTGAAACAAAAAGAGGCGGAGTTGTTACAAACTATTCCACCTTCATTAAATCAATTTTATAAAAATAAGGTAAATGAGTATTTCAACAACTTTAATTAACCCTAAAAATGCGCATGGAATGATAACGGACCAATCTATTAAATTTGCATCGCGCTACGAAAATTTGGCTATAGCTGAAAAATTAATCAATGATGTAAGTGAACAATATCACTTACCAGAAGATTATTATGGCAACATTTTAGTAGCTGTTACCGAAGCAGTAAATAATGCCATTCAGCATGGTAATAAATCAAATCCAGATAAAAATATTGAAGTTATCTTTAGTAAGCAACCTCATAGTTTGCATTTTACTATCAAAGATGAAGGTGAAGGCTTTGATTTTGAAAATATTCCTGATCCAACCGATCCAGCTAATATTGAAAAAATAAACGGAAGAGGCGTTTTCTTAATGAAAAACTTGGCCGATCATGTTTCATTTTCTGATAATGGAAAAGTAGTGCAATTGGATTTTGAAATGGATGCTTTGATGGTAGGATAATTACTTTCTATTTTGAGTAAAGTTTTTGTTGCCATTAATTTCTTAAAGGCCGATGTAGCATTTGCTCCTAAGGATATAAAAATACTTAGGCAATGGATGCAAAAGGTGGCTAAGTTGCATCATTGCCAAATAGAGCAATTAGATTTCATTTTTTGCTCAGATGAGTATTTGTTGAATATCAATCAACAATTTTTAGCACATGACACCTATACTGATATTATTACCTTCGATTACAGTTTGCCCTCAAAGGTGTCCTCTAAAGCCATTGTAGGAGAAATATACATTAGTATTGAACGCGTTAAAGAAAACGCAAAAACATTTAAAACAAGTTATGTAAATGAACTGCACCGTGTAATGATTCATGGTGTGTTGCATTTGTGTGGATTTAAGGATAAAAAGCCACAGGAACAAGCCGAAATGCGTAAACAAGAAAATGTTGCTTTAGAACTCGTGAAAACAATGCTTTGAAAGGGACTTTACTGAGTGATAATGTTGCTTACATTGTTTAAAGGGTATACTCACCATTTTTATCAAATAATTTCAAATTCAAAATGATCACCAAAAAAGGTGAAGAGGAAGGCTACAATATACTTTACTTTGCCTAGCATGACAATAGAATTTGTTTTGAGTTTTTGATGAAATACTTTATAAAAAAACATTCGTGCTCTCTTGCCTTAAGACAAAAACCAAAGTTTTTGTTTTGTTTAGCAAAGCGAAGCAACCTTGGGCCTTGAAGTCAAATCTTGGGCTTATTGTAATATATAAAGCTCAACTAAAGTGATTTATTTAAACCTCCCGCGCTCATTTAAACGGGTTCTCAAAGAATTAATTTAGTGCACGCAAAATATTCTTGCCTTATGGTTTACGTTTTTATGATTTATCTAAATAAAAAAACGGGATTGCAAGCTATTGCAACCCCGATTAAATAAAGATAATGAAAGATTATTTCTGAACTACTACTTTGTGTACAGATGAATTACCCTTTGCATCAAAAATCATAATGTTATAGATACCTGCAGCCAATTGAGAAGCATCAAAAACGACCTGGTTGTTACCAGATTTCATTTGCACCATTTTACTATTGATTACATGTCCTTCTAAATCTACTAAGGTTGCCATAACTTGCTGGTTGTTGTTTAAATTAATCTGAACATTAATTAAATTTTGAGCAGGATTAGGGAAAACATCTACTTTTTCGAATACATTGCTAACACTTTCAAATCCTGTTGTGAGTGATAAGTTTGCTGCTTGATATACAACTTTATCACTTCCTTGAATCCAGGCAATTACATAAAGATCAGAAAACTCCTCTACGCTATGTTCGATAGCGTGATTTATGATGTTGGCAGTTTGACCATCAGCAGGCAATCTGTAATTACCATTAAAGGTGTAGGTAAATGAGGTAGAATCCCAACTTCCTATGGCTTGTGTAGGCAGCGTAGTGCCGGTTTCATTAGGTAACATTTTTTTCATAACATGTTCAAATTCAGTTTCACCATTACTGCCAACATTAGCACTTGTAGTACCCTCTAAAATCGCTACATATAATTTGGCACCTGAAGCATTAAATACAGGAGAGTATTTAACTTTTGCACTAAAAGTTTTATTATTGTAAAAATAAGAACCATTCAATTTAAATTGAGCAGGTTTTAATCTTGAATCATCATACAATGCATTTGTAAAAGCACTAGCATTACTATTCCATCCACCATCTATCATCATGCGAGGAATGGAATTTACAGCATAATAATCAGTGCGTCTGTTAATTGATTCTTCGGTGGCATATGGATCACCAGTGCCAGGGAAGTCTTGTTGGAATTTAATACTTGAATATTCTGAAGCTGGTTTTAAATCAACAATGGAATGATAATTTGTATTTCCAGGAGCACAAGGCCCACAAGTAGAACTGGTAAAAATCTCGAACAATGGGATACGTGGCACTAACTCACTTAAAACATTTAAAGTTTGGGTGTGTGCATCATCAAAGGTATTTGCATCGGGGTTTGAGCCGTTAAGATTTGTAGCGTACATTTCTAAGGTATGCGTTCCTATTACTGCATTCCAAGGTGTATTATGTGTAAAATTGTAGGTAGTTCCACTTGCAATATTTACGCCCGAAATGGTGGCTGAAACTGGCGCACCACCATCTATTTTGTAATTAATATCGAAAGAAGTAATTGTTGATAATCCTAAGTTCTTAATAACACCTGTAAATGTAGCATTTCCTGGTGCAAAATAAGGTGTTGAGGTAATTTCCGTAACAGACATATCAAAGGATGGCTGTGTACCCGGTATAAATGTGTAAAATGAATTATCGTCAGCAACTGGGCTTGTGCCAGCTAAAAAGGCTAATGCAGGAGAACCAGCCACCGTAAATGCAGTAGTTGCATCTATTTGCACTCCCGCAGATACTAAACCAGTTCCAGCATATCCTCCAGTACGTTGATCAACAATGTGAATTCTGTTTGTTGTTTCATCTAATACGATGCTCCAATAGGTAAAATTACTTCCATCAGAGGCAGTATTTCCATATCCATAAGATGTGTAAAATACCCACAATTGACGATTTGGTGCAGTACCAAAAGTTTTTCTTACTACATTATCATTAGCCCCAATGCCGCCCAATCCGGAAATGCATACAGAGTTGTTTGGAATTGATGCACTTGGAAGTGTAATAGGAGTAAACCCTGGCGCAGCAACTGCAGTTCCTACATCAAAGGTTAGAATTCCACTATTGGATACTTTAAAATCAGTAACAGGCACACCATTAAACGAAAAAGCAAATGGAATAGTTTGTGTTGTAGACCAAGTTGGCGTAGTAGAAGGAGCTAAACAAGTTGTCCAAGTGGTTGCTAACCCACCTCCTGAGGGGTATTCATCGTCAGCATTTAATCCACCTGGATTAAAACCCGCATTTGGGTTAGGAATTTGCCAATATTGCGCTTGTGTTTGCAAGCCAAAGAATAAAGCAAAGCATGTAATAAGGAGTGTTTTTTTCATTTTTTATGATATTTTATTACAAATGTAATGATTAGCTACATTAAAGCAAATAAAGGGTTAAAATGGTTATTTTGTAAAATACTCTTATTCCAAGGCTTGTCCTTCCAAGTAATATTTTTCTTGCTTTAAAGTGCCATCAGCATTATAAAACAGCCATTTGTCAAACCAAAAAAAAT
This sequence comes from Bacteroidia bacterium, assembly GCA_044374175.1. Lineage (GTDB taxonomy): Bacteria > Bacteroidota > Bacteroidia > UBA4408 > UBA4408 > CAIKXD01. The sequence continues at coordinate 27,358 of JBILPB010000023.1, forward strand.
GGATGTTTCCTTTTTTATCTACATTTATTTTAGCTTTTCCTTTGCTTTCGATATTACCATTGGGATGGTAATAGGTAATATCCATCGTTTTATTTTTGAAATGCATTTGCTTTTGTGCTAAATTGCCTTGTTGGTCGTAATACTTCCAAACACCTTTTGCCAACCTTTTTTGTATTTTCCTATGGCTTGAATTTGTTTATCGTCCCAATAGTTTTTCCACTTGCCAATGCGCTTGCCCTGTTTATCAAATTTATTGATGGTGCATTCACCGAGTATAGTATAAGTACATGTGCAAAAAATAAGATTAAACAGTTAAAGTACTTACTCAAAATTGAAGCTTTAATACAACACAAGCTAACTAAATTTTGCATGATTTATTGTGATTTTCTTATTAATGATAAAGTGCAAAGCAGATTAGTGTAGTTTAATTTTGGTGATAACATCAAAAAGGAGTAAAATTATGATTACTGCGGATAAATCGTCTGTCCGATAGATTCTGTGTTGATTTGCAAATAAAATATTAAGTTTTTATTTTTACAGTTCAAAACGGCCTTGAGCTAGTTTCTAAAGAGTAGCAGCCATCATTGGCTGCGCTCTTTTATTTGATTTGTATTCATTGTCGTACTTTGTTTTGTTTTTAAATAAAACGTAAGTTAATTCTAATAATTTTCTTTGGATAGCAATTAGTGCTTTCATTTTTATTCCATGTTTTGATATCAATCTAATATAAACCTCTTTGAAGTTCTCATCGTGTTTTACTGCTGATAATGATGGCAAGTGCATTGCTTTTCTTAAGTGTCTGTTCCCTTTCTTTGATATTTTTGACTTCCCTTTAATGGATGTTCCAGATTGTTTTTCTTTAATATCAAATCCTGCATAACTTGCCAATTGCCTTTTATTTCTGATCAATTCAAATCCATTAGTTTCTGCTAAAACTGTTATTGCCGTTAGCTTTCCTACTCCCGGTATACTTGTAATATTCTCAATCTGAGCTTTAATTTCATCTTCATTTTTAATATAAGAGTCAATGTCAGCTTTAATTTCTTGTTCTTGTTTATTTAAAAATTTTATTCGCTGCTTTAATCGTTTCAAACTTCTTGTATTTGGAACTGCTTCCACTTCTTCAGCATGTAGTTGATTTTTAACCATGCTCCTTTCTGCCACTATCTGATCACGTTCTCTTGTAAGTTGCAAAAGAAACTTATATACTGGTTTGGGACGTTTCCATTTATCCAAATTTCTTTCTAAGCCAAATAATGTTATGGCTTCTGAGCACGTTTTATCAGTTATAGTTTTAGTTTCTAAAGTACGCATGTAATTACTTATTTTATTTGGTAAAACGATGCTTAAATCGTATCCTTTGTCATCCAAATAATAAGCAAATTTTTCGTGATATAC
>JBILPB010000139.1:0-8651 GCA_044374175.1 Bacteroidia bacterium
CCATACTTCTTCAGTATTGTTTGGAGTTAATCTATTGATCAATGTTTGCATATCGGGATGCACTTGTGGTATGTTTCCTACATATCCGCCAACAGCGCTAATGGTTTGACTGCCATTGGTACTTCTCCATAAACTTAATCCACCAAACAAAATATTATTTTCGTTAAGATGTGAAGCAATGATGGTAGTATTATAATAAATTTGATTATACGTATTGTTGTCACCACCAAATGTCATAGGGTTTGGATGCGTATTAAAATCATAAGGTGCCCCAATAGTTCCATGCGGATTAGTCCATGTTTCACCAGCATCACTACTTACATAAACTCCAATAAAACCATGTGTTTGCAAGTTGGCCGTACTTTGACTTTGCCCCACTAAAAGCGCATATATTTTATCTGGATTGGCAGCTGTAACAGCTATTTTTGCTCCTCTGCTATCAATTAAACCGGCATCTGCGGCAGGCACTGTAAACCAGCCTGTAGGTTTAATGGTAAATGTATTTCCTCCATCAGTTGATTTAAAGAAATTGGAAATACCCGTTGCATTAACATGTTGAGAGGCAAACACAATTGTTGGGTCATTTACTTTTAGTACCACGCTTAAACACTCTTCTGTGAGCACTTCTGTCCAATTATTACCACCATCTGTTGTTCTAAAAAGTCCTTCATTAGTGGCCGCAAAAATAATATCGGGCTGTGTGGGATGAAAGGCGATTTGATGTGTTTCGATATTTAAGGATTGAAAAGAAGCTTGCCCAATCACATTCCAAGTTAAACCACCATCAGTAGTTTTATAAAGTTCGTTTGCAGCTCCAACAATTACAATATCAGCATTGGTTGGATGAATTTGCACACTTCTCACAGAAGATAATAAGTAATTTGCACTCACATAAGTCCATTGCAATCCTTTGTTGATACTTTTATAAATGCCCCCAGATTCACCACCGCAGTATAGTACTTGTGGGTTACTTAAGGATTGATCGATACAATACACATTGGCATGCCATGAACGCGCCACGTTAGTATCATTGGCATTATATTTTGCTTGCAAATGCAATTCGGGTCCAGCAAAAGTCCAGTTACCTGCACGATTAGCATTTGTGTTTTTTTGTGCTTCAATGGTCCTTCTTTCGGCTGTTGTAGGGATGTTCACGTTACCAGCATCATCTATAAAATTTTTAACAGAGCTTCTCCACTTTTTGTATATGCCAACATAAATATTACTTTCTTCGCCTTCTTCTTCGGGTTTATTATTGGCTTTAAAAGCGCTATCTACTTTGTAAACATTAGGGTTTTGAGCATACATCATTTTAACCCATTGTGGAAGATTCGGGTCGTTTTGATTAGGCTTGTAAGTATAACTTTGAGAAAAAGTAAAGTTGGAAGAAAGGCAAAACAAGAAGATGGCCGTAATTTTTTTTAGAAGCATTGTTATTTATTTTAGGGCTAAAATAAAAAAAGATAATGATTTGGTAGATTATATTTTTTCTGCGAGTTTTTCTTAGCTCTTGAAAATTGCTTTTTAGTTTATATAGATACTACTTTTATATTGTACTTTAGCTTAATAACTATAGATGATTTTTAAAGTTATTTGAAAAAATAAAAAGAAGGCAAGCATCATTACGAATTTGAAATCTTATATCTCCGCAATCGCTCGCGTCCCGCGAGTGAGCCTATCATGCGGGCTCCGACCGCTTAAAGAAAAAATCAACGTTCGCAGATCTGTAGATGACATTACAGTTAAGTAAACCAAAATGCTTTTTATACTGGCCAGCCGCCTGAAGATATCATCAGTTACAGGATTACAGCGATGGCTTAGAGCGAATGCCTTGATAAAAAAAATGGTCGGTAGCGCAAGCTCCGACCATTCAATAGAAAAATTCAATATTTTAAATTTTTGTCAACCACCCAAACTGATCATCTCTTTCGCCACGTTTGTAAGCAAACAAATGCTCATACATTTTATTGGCAAAAGTTCTTTCACTAATAGGTGGTAACTCCATAATCAAATCTTTATGCCCAATAGTAGCAATATGCGCAATATTAGCTGCAGTGCCCACTCCAAAGGCTTCTTTAACTTTTCCTGCTTTATATTTTTCTAATAATTCGGTTACTGTAATTTCTCTTTCTTCTACTTTCACTCCCCAATCGCGGGCAATGCGCAAAATGCTATCACGCGTAATACCAGCCAACATGCTGCTGTGCAATGCTGGTGTTACTAACACATCGTCAATCATAAACATCACATTCATGCTGCCCGATTCTTCAATCACTTCATTGTTTACAGAGTCGGTCCAAAGCAATTGATGATAACCATGTTGCGCTGCCAGTTTACTTGGATACATAGCACCACCATAGTTTCCAGCTGCTTTTGCATAACCTGTTCCACCCAAAGCAGAGCGGCTATATTTAGTTTCTACCCATACTTTTAAAGGATCTAAATAATAGGCGCCCGTAGGCATGGTCATAATAATTAGCTTGTAATTTTCCGATGGCTTTACCCCAATAGCTGTATCGCTCGAAAACATCACTGGGCGCAAATACAAGGCTTGACCTTCGCCTGTAGGAATCCAAGCTTTATCTAATGCCACTAATTGCATAATGCCATCAACAAATATTTCTCTTGGAATGTCAGGCATACACATACGTTCTGCAGAAATATTCATGCGCTTGTAGTTATCTTCCATTCGAAAGAATATAACTTCATCTGAGCTGTTTTTAAAAGCTTTCATGCCCTCAAAAATAGCTTGGGCATGGTGCAGCGCACTTAATGATGGACTTAAAGAAATATCGCCAAAAGGAATTATTTCTGGTGTTTGCCAAGCACCATCAATATAATCGGCTACCAGCATATGATCCGAAAATATTTTACCAAAAGGGAGGTTATTAAAATCGACTTCATTGAGTCGGCTTTGAGCAACTTTTATTGTTTTAATTGACATAAGTCTTTTTAAATAATTAGGGCTCAAACCTACGTGATTTTTATAAATCACAAAATGATTAAAGTAATAAAATCAAAAAATACTTATTGTAAAAAATACACAGAGCATAATAAAAGTCTTTGTAGGTATAGTTTTTTACTATTTTTTAAATTTAATAAATCGTTAAAAAGAAATAATATAAATAATAACATTGTAAACATATTTCTTAAATAAACATTTGGGCACCTGTTGCTTTGCATTTAAATCTTGCCATATTTACAGCCCAAAGGCAAAGCAACACCGGGCTCTCGCTCATATCTTTTTTTGAAACTTTTTAGCAATCTTCATATACCTCTTAAAAAAAGGATAATCCGCTCCATCCCTAGCGCGGGTATGCGTTTAAAGGTAGAGCTTGGTGTTTCAAATATTAATAGATGGTAAGTAGTTTAAATGATTCTTATCATTAATAAAAACTAAAAAAAATGAATATAGACAAGGAATCTTGTATAAATACGGCCTAAGGTAAAACCAATAAAATTTCAAATTTACTCAAGGTTAAAAACAAATTTCTAACTAATCCGTTTATGTAATTTTGATGGTTTCTGGTAGGTATGAAAAAATCTTACAACTATTACTTTATCCAAAACAGTTTTATAAATTACTTTGTAACTAAAAACCACTAAAAATCTATATGCATTTTTTTTGTGTACAAGCAATGGTTCAATGGTACCCATCTCAGGAAATTGCTCCAATAAGGAAACAGTATCAAAAACCTTATTTAGCACTATCTTAGCATAATATAATCCATGCTCATTTCTAATATATTTAATTGCTCTTTCGAATTGCCCAGAAGCTAGTTTTGTCCAAACTACTTTATCCATTTTTTGGAAGAGTTTTTCAATTGCTGATTTCCAATAATTTTACCTTCTTTTATCTCTAACTCCGATTTTTCTATATCAGAAAGTAATGCCAATTGCTCGTATACTTCTTCAAGAGTGGTTGAAGGTTTAATTTTATCTGCTAATGCTAATAATGTTTGCTTTAATTTAAGACCACTCATTTTAAAAATAATTTTAGTACTAATATAATAAATTTATAAAATACAACTTTGGTAAATCATTATTTTTTCAAAATTGATTTGATAATTTTTAGTTTCAATAATAAATCTGTAAAATGCCATTTATAAGTCATAAAAAAATAAAAGTCCCGCTTAATTAAAACCCATTCCACCTGCCTTTATAATTTAATAACAAAACAAGTTCATAAAATTAACATCCTCAAATTGTAATATCTTAAAAATAATAAGTACAATTGTTCAAAATATTACTGCTATGCCAACTGTTTCTAAAATTACCCAAGGCATTCTAATTCAGGCAGAGCCTGAGTTTAATGAAGCTTTTTCAAGCGCAGAAAGAAATAATTATGTATTTACTTATCACATTGCCATCCACAACAACACCAGTTTTGCATGTCAATTATTAAGCAGAAAGTGGCTTATTTTTGATTCTATAGGCGTGCAAAGTGAAGTAAAAGGTGATGGTGTAATTGGTGAGCAACCTATCATCAAACCAGGTGGAGTTTATCGGTATGAATCATACTGTCCGTTAAGGTCTGACATTGGCTACATGAAAGGCTTGTACAAAATGAAACGTATTGATGATCAATCTTATTTTGATGTGCAAATTCCCATGTTTGAACTGATCACACCCTATCGTCTAAATTAATACGATGGAGGAAGTATAGCTTCCAATCTTTTGAGATAAGGATAATCCATTTTTTCTTCTTTTAGCAATACCCCATTTAAATAAACCGAACAGGTAAAAGCGCCTGCACCACTTTTTGTTTCAACACTTAGTGCCACAAAATCGCCTCTCTCAAAATCTGGTAATTTTTTCGACAACCATGAGCTTTGATGAATTGGTCCATCTGTTTTATCGCCTTGAGGTGTGCTGTATTTTACGGTAAATTCAGGCGTATTTTTTGACGTTTCAACAACTGTATAAACCACAATATTTTCGGGCTCGGGCTTGCTTTTGGTGCATGAAGTAAATGCCCAAACAAAAATCCAAAGTAAATGTAATAAATTTTTCATGAAAATATTTCATTACAAATATACAAAAAAAGCTGCCTGTTTTTCAACAGACAGCCTCAAACAATGATCAACCTCTATGATCAGAATTAATTCAAAGTAATGTTTCTCGTTTTCTTTCTTACACTAACTGTCGCCTGGTCATCGCAATTCCCGTTTCCAAAATCTACTGTTCTGGTAGCACGTTCTTCGGGCGTTATTTCAATAGTACCACTATCAATCCATCTGCAACTCAATGCCCTGTGCAATGGCTTTGTAATATTGGCCGTATAATTAATACCATTGGCGTTCACTCCAGTGGCACTTCCTGTAATTTCGTATATATCATCAGTCCAAGTTTTTGTATCGTTGCCTGCTAATATGGTTCTTGTTCTAACACTGTTCCATGTATGAATTTTACCATTCGACTTAATAATTTTCATATTTTGTGCATTAATGGTCCAATTCATTCTTCCTTGAGCATCTAAGCCATTGTTAGTAATCACTCTTGTTCCTTCAATTTTGTTATCATTCCTATAAAAGTTGTCGAAGTTCATTGTTTTAACAGAGCCTACTTCAAAATAACGTCCAGTATAACTCACAATAATTTTACCTCTTCTATTACGGCCATCGACCCCTTGGCAATTGGTTGTTCCAAAGTCAATTGTTAACATTCTTGGATTTGATATGGTATCGTGAGTAACTGTAGCACATTGACTCAAACCTTCGTATAATTCTTGTTCTGCCGAAGTTCTTGCACCCGATTCACCAGTTTTGGCTGCATTATCTGCAATATTCATCACATCGTTAGAAAATGTTTCACTTTGTTCATTATCACTCGCTGTTGTTGTATCATTTAAATCATCACGATTTTTTTTACAAGCACTAACAAAAGCAATAGATAAAATAAGCAGTGCAGGGACAAATTTTTTTAAGGTTTTCATTTTTTTTAAAATTTAATTGATTAACGATACTAGGACTAAAAATAAAATAAAAGGTTTAATCGGCATCAAAAATAATTAAAATAAAACGCTATAAAAATTTACAATCCCGCAATAATCTTGTCTTTAGGAATCTTTACTTCGTAGGTAAATGAAATTTTTCTACTCTCTTTCGGTTTCAAATTAATATCCCATTCTAACTTACCCGTTTCTTCATTGTATTTTGCTTTTGAGCTATCAGCTAATTTTACCACAATGGCTGGGTTTGAACTCAAAGGAATTTGATCATCAATATGTAGTTCAGTAGCTACACTTTTGGTGTTTTTAATCATAATTTCATAAGTTACTGTAATTGTTTTTTCCTCTAATAGCACTTTTTCTTTTGTTTTATCTTTTAGTTTTTTTCTGTTTATAACAATGCCTTTGTCGCGCCCCATGCTCAATACAAGTGTATCGTTTGTGGTATTTGGGTCAATATATGATTCTCCAATATAACTACCATCAAAGTATATACGGCTGTTTCCGGGAATCAAATTTAAATCTTCCCAACCTGTAATTTTGGCGAGCAGGTAGGCACTTGCATCCATTTTAGGTACTGATGAAAGGTTATAATTTGTTTTTAAATCTTTAGTTTGAATGGCTACTAAATGTTGTTTGCCATCGGCAGGAATAGTATATCTCAACTTTACATCATACTCAGTATTTAAAATGTTTTCTGATACACTAGTCCAATCGTACGAAAACGTTGCATCTTTAGCAACATCTAAGTCCACAGATGCGCCAGATGAAGCAAGTGTTTCATTAAATGAGAGTGTCTTAGTAGCGCCTTTTTCTTGGGTTCTCTTTTTTTGTTCTTTTTGATATGCATTATAAAAACTCAAATAGGCTGGCGCTAAATCAGGTTTTATAGTGCTTTGCATTGGAGTTCCTGTGGCCAGGGTTAACAAGGCATTATTCCAATCTATGCCTGTGTTTTGCGTAATACGCGCTTTGTGTGTTAGTTGTAATTTATTGGTGTTATTATCGGCTCTTAAATCATACTCTGGTGTCCAACCAGCTTGGGCTACAAAGTAATTTACACTTACACTTCCATTGGTGGCTTGTTCGGCCAAAACACTTACAATTATTCTGTAGGTGGCTTGTGGGGTTGTTGCACCATTGTTTTCAACTTGATTAATCATTGCATTTAAATTGCTTTGACGCTCTCGCAAGTCAGTCATTAATTGAGATCTACTATTTTGTTCGCGTCTTAATTTATAGGTTTCAGCATTCAAGTTGTTTAATCTTGTTCTTAAGTAATCCATTGCATCTTTAAATAAATTAAGGGTATCGCGTTTGGTTTCGCCCTTAATTAAGCGATTGCCAAGTAAAATATTTTTTTCTGTTTGCAAAGCAGCCATCTTATCTGTAATTTCATCTAACTGTAACTGTATCTCTAAAATGGAATCACCTACTAACTGTAATGCTTTTAGTTTTTTTGTTGAAGGTTTTACAACAGCGGCTGCTTCTGGATAAATGGCATCAAATTTAACTTCCATAATAGTGAAACTACCCTTGCCTGATGCTTGTAAAGATGGCGCCTGCAAAAGTGGCGATACACCTTCAAAAATTATGTCATTTACACCTTGTGCGAGCACTACATCATGGCTCGAAAATAATTGGGCTCCATTTAAATAAACTGTGGCTTTTTCAATTTTAGCCTTAAATGTGTTTGCTGATTTAGCATTTATAGTTAATACTATTAATAAAAATGTGTTGAGGATTACAGAATAGGTTTTCATAATTGTTGATTTTTATAGTTATGCCTATTTGATGCAACTTAAAGTATAATTCCATAAACAGCTGCAAAAAAATAAAAAGCCGCTTTTTTACTTGCCCTTTTTCTTCTTAGCTTTGAGGCTTATTCATAAGCGTGCCATTACCAGAAGAAAAATACCTTCATCTTACAGATTTAGAACTGTTGCAGCTGTTTAAACTCAATGGCGATGCCATTATTATAGGTCTACTTTATAAAAGACACGCTGTAATGGCTTTTGGGGTGGCCAACAAGTATTTGCAGCCCGAAGACGATGCTAAAGATGCTGTAATGCAGGTTTTTGAGCAATTACTGCAAAACATTAGCAACCATAAAATCGATAATTTTAAAAGTTGGTTGTACAGTGTGGTTAAAAATTTTTGTTTGATGAAATTACGAAAAGAGAAAAATTTAACCTTGGTGAGGGAGGAGGAAGGAAAAAATATTTTTAGTGTTATGGAAAAAGAACAACTTTTGCATCAAGAGGAAGTAACATTGAAAGAAAGCAACTTGACAAACCTCGAAATGGCCATTGAAACACTGAACCAAGATCAAAAAAAATGTATCGAATTGTTTTATCTTCAACAAAAAAGCTACACCGAAGTAGCTGAAATTACGGGCTACACGCTAAATAATGTAAAGAGCTTTATTCAAAATGGCAAACGAAATTTGAAACTTAAAATGCAAAGTGTATATGGATAATAAGTATACAAATAAAGATATTTTTAACACTACCGAATGTCCTTCGGATGCTTTGCTGTTGCGTTATGTAAAAGAAACAATTAGTAAAGAAGACAAGCGCACTGTGGAACTTCACCTCATAGATTGCGAGATGTGTAGCGATATGGTTGAAGGTTACCAACGCATTCATCCTCAACAAATTTCAGATAATATAAAGTCTATTGAATTAAATATTGATAAAGC
>JBILPB010000140.1:0-8625 GCA_044374175.1 Bacteroidia bacterium
TGATAGAAAGTCCTAAACCGGTTCCGCCATATTTACGTTTTGTAGAACCATCAGCTTGCTGAAAAGCTTCAAAAACTAAGGCTTGTTTTTCTTTAGCAATACCAATTCCATTATCAACAACCGAAAACGAAATCATATCCTGTTGTAAATTATATGAAATAGTAAGATTTACTTTTCCTTTTGCACTAAATTTAAATGCGTTTGACAATAAATTTTTGACTACCTGATCAAGTCGCATTTTATCTGTGTACATGCTTTCGGGACAATCGGAATTTACAAGCACCTTAAATTCAATTTCCTTATCTTTTGCAATTGGATTAAATAAAGATTGAATATCGCCTGCAAATTTATTTACATCCAAATTTTCGGCATTAACGTCCATTTTTCCGGACTCAATTTTAGATAAATCTAAAATATCATTAATCAATTCTAACAAGCTATTTCCTGCCTTGTTAATAACAGCTGAATATTCTATTTGATCTTCACTTAAATTATCCTCTAAATTATCTTTGAGTAATTTACTTAGCAATAGTATTGAATTAAGCGGGGTTCTTAATTCGTGGCTCATATTAGCCAAAAACTCCGATTTATATTTACTGCTTAAAGATAGTTGATCTGCTTTTCTTTTTAAATCGGTTGTAGCGGCAACTAATAAATTATTTTTTTCGTTAAAGGCATGATTTTTTTCCTCAACCAATTTCGTTTTTTCTTCTAGTTCTTTATTACTCTGCATCAATTCTTCTTGCTGCACGCGTAATTCCTCATCAGAGGCTTGTAATTTTTGAGTTTGAGCTTCTAATTCGGTGTTAGATTCTTCTAATTCTCTTTGCGAGGCAAGTAATAATTCTGTTTGTTTTTTTAACGCTTCACTTTCTTTTTGTTTTGTAATATCAAAACGAATAGCTACATACTTTTCTATTTTGCCATCCTTATTTTTAAATGGCATAATGGTTGTTTCTACCCAATAATACTTGCCAGTTTTACTCACATTTAATATTTCGCCTTGCCACATTAAACCCGTACTAATTGCTTTCCACATGCCTTTAAACAAACCATCAGGTTGTTTTCCGGATTTAAGAATTTTGTGATTTTTACCAATGAGTTCTTCTCTAGAATATTCAGAAATTGTACAGAAAAAATCATTGACGAAAATAATATTTCCATCAGCATCCGTTTCCGAAACAATAGCTGCTTTATTTAAAACTGAAACTTGTTGATTTAAATTTAACGTTGTACTTTCAAGTTGCTTTTTTAATTCTTCACTTTCTTTTTGTTTAGTGATATCAAAACGAAGGGCTACGTACTTTTCTATTTTGCCATCTTTATTTTTAAATGGCATAATGGTTGTTTCAACCCAATAGTATTTGCCATTTTTACTTATATTAAGTATTTCGCCTTGCCACATTAAACCTGAGCTGATAGCCTTCCACATCCCAACAAAAATACCATTGGGTTGCTTACCAGATTTTAAAATACGGTGATTTTTACCAATTAATTCTTCTCTCGAGTATTCGGAAATTTCGCAGAAAAAATCATTTACAAAAATAATATTTCCATCAGCATCTGTTTCGGATACAATGGCTGTTTTATTTAAAACTTCAATTTGTTGATTCAAGTTAAGCGTTAGCTTATCAAGTTCAATTCGCTGTTGTTTTAATTCAGTGATATCGTAACCAATTTTAATTATTTTGTATACCTTTCCATTTTCATCAAACACAGGATTGTAGCTTGATTGCAACCATACAATACAATTTTCTTTTGTTGTTCTGCAAAACTCACCTGTCTCACTGTTGCCATCATTTAAGCTTTTCCAAAAACTTGCATATTCAGAGTCATAATCCATATCTTTTGCAATTAATAGTTTATGATGCTGACCAATAAGTTCTTGATTTTTATAACCCATTATTTTTAAGAATAGGTCGTTTGCATGAAGTATAACTCCATTTGTATCAAATTCGATGACCAAGGCCGCTTTATTAATGGCTTTAATTTGATTTTGTAATTCTTGTTCCTTACTATCTAATTCAAATACTAATTTTTCTAATTCAGCCTTTGCTAAAATTGTATTTATAAAAATGGCAATTGATTCTGTAATATCTTCAATAAAACGTAATTCGAGCGATGTAAAAGCGCTAAGTTTACCAACTTCTGCAAGACCTATCATTTTATTAGACACAAATAATGGAATAATAATAACAGATGCAGCTTTTGCAGAACCTAAAGAAGTGGAAACTTTAAAATAATCATTATCAACTTCATTTAAAATAATTACTTTTTTATTTGTGAGCGCTTGCCCAATTAATGAATTATCTTTTGTAATAGTAGTAGGAACTTGTCCAGTTGTTCCAGCAGAATGCGCTAACAATAAAGTGTTTTCTGAATTTGCAATATAAAATGTTCCAAGCTGACTTCCCAAAAAATCGGAGAAAAAAGAAAGCAATTCTTTACCAAAAATTTCACTTTTTTTCTCTCCTCTTAAAATTTCATTCAGGCGTTCTTTGCCATTTTGCATCCAACTATTTTCGTTATGCTGCTCTGTTAAATGAACCAGGTTTTCGTGCATTTCATGAATGGCCTTTCCTACTGAATCTGTTTTTGACATGATATTTAAATAATAACTAAGTAATTTATTTTACTTGAAAAGAAACTAATTTATAAGAATAAACTCCCTTCGTTCATTCTGTTTAATGTGTTGTAATTAAAAGCATGTATGTTGTTTTTTATTGCACGAGCATATGTTTTATCATCGCTATTGCCAAAACGTAAATAATTTTAACACCTTTTGCTTCATTCGATAAAACTGCCCCTTCTTTTAATACTTATTTTTTACAAACTAAACACCCTCGAAATGTTGAAACCAATTCTTAATCCCCAATCTTTTAATGAGGTTGAGGTAAATGGTATAAATTGACTTTCGATCATTCCTTGAGAATTGGCAACATGAATTTGAAAAACATGTCCACCAGTTTCGATATCTACCCCAAAAGCAATTGGATTGTAGTATAAAGCTGAGCCTGCCGCATCTTTTTGAGCTGCATAATTAGTTGTTAAACGATAAGCATACTCTGCAGTAAAGGCCATACGCTTGGTAATTTTTACACGCCCAACAAATGCTAAAGCAAACATATCGTTTTTATCAATTGCTCTTTCAACCAAGTTAAAATGAACCATTGTTGGCGCTAACTGAAGCGATAACTTGTCGCCAAACTTACGAGCAAACATGGCCTGAAAACAGTAGCTCATCCTATTTGTGGTTGGGCTATATCTATTGTATCCATTAATAGCCTGGTTGGGATCTTTTGCGGTAATATAATAAGTAGCCGCCAATAAGGTAATACTTAAAGGATTTTGCTTACCCGTAGTTTGGCGCAATAGACGATATTTTGCATAGCCATCTACCGTTTTATTGATATTTGTTCTACCAAGGCCAATATTTAATCTGCCATCAAAACAATACTCCAAGCCCATGCGAATACTTGCACCACCATCTAATCCAAAGGCATTGGCTCCTCCTGAATTTATATCTCCAAATCGATGAGAAATACGGTATTCTAATACCCTTTTGCCCTGCGTTTCAATGGTATGCATATTAATTAAACGCGTACCTTTAAAAGTAGCTGCAGTAAATTCTTTACCCTCTGGTGCTTCTTCTTCCATTAAACTATTTAAATCTTGTGCTTTGCTACTGCTTAAAAAGAAAAAAGCTAGTACGGTAAAAAATATGGTTTTGTATTTTAAATTCATAAAAATTATTGTCTTTTAGTTGTTTTAATCCACGTTAAAGGTTCAAATATAACAAAATGTTTGTGCTGGCAAAAAAACACTTTCAACTTTGAAAATACTAAACGGTAATCAAATCAGAAAATTGCTTAAACAAATATCTGCTATCAAGCGGCCCTGGAGCAGCTTCTGGGTGATATTGAACACTAAAAACTGGCCTGTTTTTAAGTTGTAAACCTTCAATCGTATCATCATTGAGGTTTACATGTGTTATTTGTACATCTAAATTAGCCTTTACAGATTCGGCAGCCACTGAGAAACCATGATTTTGTGAAGTTATTTCGCAGTGTCCGGTAAGGAGATTTTTAACGGGATGATTAATTCCTCTATGACCATTTTTCATTTTATAAGTGCTTATTCCTGCAGCTTCTGCTAACAATTGATGTCCTAAACAAATTCCAAAAATTGGCTTATGTTTTTCTAAAATTTGTTGAATCACCTTTACTTCATTTTTCATCACAGCAGGATCACCAGGCCCATTGCTTAAGTGATAGGCATGCGGTTGCCATTTTTCCATTTCTTCAAGTGAGGTATCATAAGGAAAAACCATTAGTTGCAAGTCTTCATTGGCAAGGCATCTTAAAATATTTTCTTTTACCCCGTAATCCAATACCGCTACTTTTTTAGAAGCGCTTATGTTTCCATAATAATAAGGTTTTTGCGTAGACACTTTACTCGAAAGTTCTAAACCAGCCATATCGGGAACCTCCTTTAATTTTGTTTGAAGCCAATTTAAATCATCCGATTCAGAAGAAATAATTGCATTCATAGCACCTTTATCGCGAATGTGGCGAACTAATGCTCTAGTATCAATATCACTAATACCCACTTTTTGATTGTTTTCTAAGTAGTTTTGAAGACTATCTGTTGCGCCGGGTCTAGAATAGGTTTGACTAAAACTTTTTACAATAAGGCCTTCAATTTTAATACTTTTTGATTCAAACTCTTCGGCCTTTACGCCATAATTCCCAATATGTATATTGTTCATCACAATAAGCTGACCAAAATAAGAAGGATCCGTAAAAATTTCTTGGTAACCTGTCATTCCAGTATTAAAACATATTTCGCCAGTGGTTGTACCTTTTTTTCCGATAGCCTTACCATGAAAAACGGTACCATCAGCCAGTAGCAGTGTGGCTTTGTTTCTTTGAAAATCGGCAATATTTTTAGAGAGATTCAAGTGCGACATAATAATTTCTTTGAGATACAAAATAACAGCTAAAAAGGCAGTTTATAAAAAGTAATTTTAAAAGTTTGTCAACAATTAAAGCCATTTTTTTATGAATTAATTGTGGGAAAATAAGTGAAAATGGGCTTGTTTTGTTTGTAGAAGGTTCAAACAAAATAACTACATTTGTGGTTTAAAATCGTTATTTAAAACTCACAATGGATATTTTTGAAAAAATTAAAAACAACAGAGGGCCAATAGGGCAGCATGCAAAAGAATCTCATGGCTATTTTACATTTCCAAAGCTTGAGGGCGACATTGGGCCTCACATGACTTTTAGAGGGCGCAAACGTTTAAATTGGAGTTTAAATAATTATTTAGGTTTGGCAAACCATCCCGAAGTTAGAAAGGCAGATGCCGATGCTGCAGCACAATTTGGATTTGCAGCTCCTATGGGTGCGCGTATGATGAGCGGGAATTCAAATTATCACGAACAATTAGAAAACGAGCTTTCGGCCTTTGTAAACAAACAAGATACTATTTTATGCAATTTTGGCTACCAAGCTACGGTAAGCGCTATTGATTGTTTAGTGGATAGAAGAGATGTTATTGTATATGATGCCGAATCTCATGCCTGTATTTTAGATGGCGTAAGATTGCATATGGGTAAACGTTATGTTTTTAAACATAATGATATTGAAGATTGCGAAAAACAATTAGAGCGTGCGACAAAATTATCTGAAGAAACAGGTGGTGGCATACTAGTAATTACCGAAGGTGTATTTGGCATGCGCGGAGATCAAGGAATAATAAAAGAAATTGCAGCATTAAAGAGCAAGTATAACTTTAGATTGTTTGTTGATGATGCACATGGATGCGGAACAATGGGTAAAAATGGTGGTGGAACTGGCGTTGAGCAAGGCTGTCAGGATGATATTGATATTTACTTTGGTACCTTTGCTAAGTCATTTGCATTAATTGGTGGATTTATTAGTAGTGATGAGCAGGTGGTTGAATATTTAAGATATAACATGCGTTCTCAAATTTTCGCTAAAAGCTTGCCTTTGCCTTTAGTGGTTGGAGCGCTTAAACGTTTAGAGTTGATGCGCAATCATCCTGAATACAGAGAAAAATTGTGGGAAATTACACGTGAATTGCAAAGTGGATTAGTAGAAGCAGGATTTGATATTGGTGTAACAAACTCACCAGTTACGCCAGTTTATATGAATGGCTCAATTCCAGAAGCTACCAACTTAATTATTGATTTAAGAGAGAATTATGATATTTTCTGCTCTATGGTGGTTTATCCTGTGGTTCCAAAAGGTATGATAATTTTGCGTCTTATACCAACTGCCGTGCATACAATTGAAGATGTTAAATATACTATTGATGCCTTCTCTAAGATTGTTCACAAATTAAAGTCTGGACAATACATGGCAGATAAAATAGCTTCTGTTTAAGTCTTTATTATTTTTTATACCAACTAAAATACATTGACCACAAACAGTCAGCAGCTAAAATCTTTAGCAGATACTAAACAGTCGGTGCGCGAAATATTTCTAGCGTATTTAGAAAAACATGCCCATAGAAAAACGCCCGAAAGATTTGCCATCTTAGATGAAATATATAGCCATGATGGGCATTTTGATATTGAATCGCTGTATGTATTAATGAAAAATAAAAAATACAGAGTAAGTAGAGCTACCTTATACAACACTACTGAACTTTTGTTAGATTGTAATTTAATTACCAAGCATCAGTTTGGAAAAAACATTGCACAATTTGAAAAGTCATACAAATACAAGCAGCACGATCATCTGATTTGTCAGGATTGCGGTAAGGTATTTGAATTTTGCGACCCAAGAATTCAGCAAATTCAAACCATGACTGAAAATTTACTCAATTTTAATATAACTCACCATTCGCTCAACTTTTTTGGAAAGTGCAATAAACTATCCGAACAAGGAACATGTGAAAACTTAAATAATTCTAAAGATGGCATTTGAATATGATGTAAAAAATGAATCAGGATATGATATCCTTTATCTTAAAGGTAACCTGATGGAAAAACATGAAGCGCAGGCTATGTTGGAAGCAATTAACGAAATGATTGAGCAAGGGCACAACAAGTTTTTGTTGCATCTTAAAGATTTAAAATACATGAATAGTAGCGGTATAGGTATTTTAATAAGTATCTTAACCAAAGCTCGCAATGCAGGTGGAGAAGTTGCAGTTACGGGGCTCTCCCCAAAAATGAATCAATTATTGGTGATTACAAAATTAAATTCTGTATTTAAAATTACCGAAAGTATTAAGGAAGCCGCACATTTATTGATTAAAATTTAATTTTTAAAAAGTATTATAATATCATGAAAGTTGACGTATTACTTGGATTACAGTGGGGTGATGAAGGAAAAGGTAAAATTGTAGATGTATTAACACCATCATATAATTTAATTGCCAGATTTCAAGGAGGCCCCAATGCTGGACATACCTTAGAATTTGATGGGATAAAACATGTGTTGCATACCATTCCTTCTGGAATTTTTAGAGAAAATACCATGAATGTGATTGGCAATGGAGTAGTTATAGATCCTGTAATTTTTAAAAGAGAAATTGAATCAATAGAAAAACTAGGTGTTGAAACAAGCAAATGTTTGGTTATTTCTAAAAAAGCGCATTTAATTTTACCAACACATCGCCTCTTAGATGCTGCATCGGAAGCTGCCAAAGGCAAAGAAAAAATAGGTTCTACTTTAAAAGGTATTGGTCCAACTTATATGGATAAAACAGGTAGAAATGGATTAAGGGTTGGTGATATTTTGTCGCACGATTTTATGCATAAGTACACCACATTGGTTAATAAGCACAAGCAATTACTAGCATTCTACGATTATTCTTACCATTTAGAACAATTGGAGTTTGAATGGTTTGAAAGTTTAGCATTATTAAAAAAAATACCACAAATCGATAGTGATTATTATTTGAATGATGCGCTGTCGGAAGGAAAAAGCATTTTGGCAGAAGGTGCTCAGGGTTCGTTATTAGATATTGACTTTGGAACTTATCCATTCGTAACATCTTCAACAACCACCTGTGCCGGAGCTTGCACCGGTTTAGGAATTGCCCCCAATAAAATAGGCAATGTAATTGGTATTTTTAAAGCCTACTGCACGCGTGTTGGAAGTGGCCCCTTCCCTACCGAATTAAATGATCAAACTGGTGAAGACATGCGAAAAGTTGGGAACGAATTTGGTTCCACCACAGGCCGCGCAAGAAGATGTGGTTGGTTAGATTTACCCGCACTAAAATATGCCATTATGGTAAGTGGTGTTACAGAATTGGTATTTCCACTTCTTTTCCCTACGATTATGAAGCTGAAGGAGCAACACCTATATATGAGGAATTGGCAGGATGGAATAACGATTTAACGGCCATTGAAAATGAGGCGAGTTTTCCAAAAGCATTAAATGATTACATCGCTTTTATTGAAGCTGCCGTTAAAGTTCCTGTAAGCATTGTATCTGTTGGTCCAAACAGAAATCAAACAATTATCAGAAAAAAATAAAAATTTGCTTTTATTGCAATGGTCTTCTTTTTTAGCTAAGCCAATATTAACGGTAATTTTAATACCCTTAAAATTTAAAAATTGAATTTAAAAGCAAGAATTAATACTA
>JBILPB010000001.1:0-91514 GCA_044374175.1 Bacteroidia bacterium
TATGTTCTCAGAGAATAATCCAAAAGAATTTAAAATAATTGTATTGGATAACGGAGCCTTTCACAAAGCTAAATGTTTAAAAATTCCATCAAATATAAAACTGCTATTCCTTCCTCCATATAGCCCTGAACTAAATCCAGCAGAAAAAATGTGGAAACATATCAAAAGAAAATTTACTAATGTGTTCTTTAATGATTTATCAGACCTAAGTGAATTCTTCACAGAAACAATTAAGGAAATCACTCTGGAAAAAGTCAAAACAACTTGCTCTTACAATTATATGTCTATTTGCACCTTTTGGTCTGGTATATAATTCATTTTAGTATTACTTCCCTATTAACTAGAAATCTTTGTTTAAAAATAATCATTTGTATTCCAATTTTTATATATTTGGAAAACTATGAATGATTACAATTTAGTCAATACCCAAAAAGAGCAAGCCTTGGATTTGCTCCAACAATATTACGGATATCAATCCTTTCGCAGCATACAGTTTGATGTAATTGAAGCCAATTTGCGCAATGATGATGTGTTGGTTTTGATGCCAACTGGCGGTGGAAAATCTATATGTTTTCAAATCCCTGCTTTGATGCGCGATGGCGTATGTTTGGTGGTTTCACCGCTTATTGCTTTGATGAAAGACCAGGTGGATGGCTTGGTGGCTAATGGTATTTCTGCTGCTTACTTAAACAGTAGTCAAAGTGCCGAAGAAGAAAGTCATGTAATGAGTGAAGCTGCAAATGGCAATATAAAATTGCTGTACATCGCACCAGAACGCTTATTGGGCATGTTGCATACTTTTTTAAGTTTGGTAAAAGTGAGTATGATTGCCATTGATGAAGCACATTGTATCTCGCAATGGGGTCACGATTTTAGGCCAGAATACACCAAGCTTGGATTGTTGCGCGATCGTTTTCCTGAAGTTCCTGTAATTGCACTAACAGCTACAGCAGATAAAACCACGCAGCGTGACATCATCAAACAATTAAAATTAAAATCAGAAAATGTATTTGTTTCTTCATTTGACAGGGCCAACTTAAATTTAAAAGTAAAGCGCGGTCTTGGCGAAAAAGATAAATTAAAAGAAATTGTACAATTTATCAATAAGAAAAAAGGAGAATCGGGCATTATTTATTGCTTAAGCAGAAAGGGAACAGAAAAAATGGTGGCCGATTTAAGTATGCATGGTATTACCACGGCAAGCTATCATGCAGGTATGAGTGCCGAAGCGCGCAGTAAAGTACAAGAAGAATTTATTAACGATAACATTTCTGTGATTTGCGCTACCATTGCTTTTGGCATGGGTATCGATAAGTCAAACATTCGTTGGGTAATACATAATAACCTACCCAAAAATATTGAAAGCTATTATCAAGAAATTGGACGTGCAGGCAGAGATGGGGCAAAAGCCGAAACCATTTTGTATTATAGCTATAAAGATTTAATTACCCTTACCAAATTTGCTTCAGAAAGTGGACAAAGTGAGCTACAATTAGAGAAGCTTAACTTTATGCAAAAGTACTGCGAAGCCCGCATTTGCCGCAGAAAAATACTGTTGGGTTATTTTAGCGAAGCACTCGAAAGTAATTGCAACAACTGTGATGTTTGTTTAAATCCACCAAAATATATTGATGCCACCATTCTGGTGCAAAAGGCATTATCAGCCATGTTAAGAATGGATGAAAAAGTTGGAATCAATACCCTGGTTTTGGTGCTCAGGGGCTCAAAAGACATTGAGGTATTGGCCAATGGCTATGATAAAATAAAAACGTATGGCGCAGGAAAAGATGTGAGTATTCCGCATTGGAAAAACTACATTTTGCAGATGATTCAGGTAGGCTTAATAGAGATGGCCTATGATGAGTCGTTTACCTTAAAAGTATCTGAATTTGGCAAACGTGTTATTAAGCTAGGTTTAAAAATTGAACTTGCTAATGCAGAGGAAGTAGTCATTGAGGCAGTTGAAAAATCGGCTGCAATGGCTAAAGATTTTGCTGCTCATGATCATCCGTTATTATTAAGATTGAAGGCTTTCAGAAAGGATTTAGCGAAATCATTAAATGTACCACCTTATGTTATTTTTACCGATAAAACCTTAGAAGAAATTATTGAAAAAGAACCTATTAATGAAGTTGAATTATTGCGTGTTTCTGGTATCTCGGCTAAAAAAATGAAACAAGCTGGTGCCGAAATTATTGCTATAGTGCGCAACTATAAAGGATTACCAGATGACGCACCAGTTAATGTGGATGAAGTATTGCAAGTAGATAAAATTAAAAATTATTTAAGAAGAATGAATCAAGTAGGCATTGAGCCTAACATGAGTAATTTAGCCAAAGTGTTGGTAGGCAATAAAAATGCAGTAATTGATGGTGTTAATTTATTACAGTTCGATTTTTATGGGCTGCTGGCCGGGCAATATGCAGTAAAAGAAGTAAAACCAATGATTGAAAGAAAACTGCAAAGCATGTTTACTGGAAATAGGGGAGAAGCACAAGCAACTGCAGCACCTCAACATCAGGAAGAAATTTTTAATCAATTAGCTGGAACAATATTAGAAAATTTTAATATTGAAATAAATAATTTACCTGTATTGCGCCCCACTGATAGCATTCAAAACGAGTATATTTTAGAGCAGCGTAAAACCTTCGAAAGGGCTTATGAACGTTGGGAAGACAAAGAAAATACTTTGCTCCTAAAAGCCTCGGAGCATACCAATGATGCCGATTTTTTAGCACAGGTTTTTAAACGTAATCCATCATCTATAAAAATACAAATTGCTAAGCTATTGTTGAAACAACAATTAATAGAGGAAAACTAATTTACGGGTAATCTTACTATTGAATTATTGTAGAAAAAATGGGTTTGTTTAGTCGTACCTCAAAAAGTGAATTTTAAAAGGAAATTAGTCATAGAGCCTTGACCTTTTGGTTCTTTTGTGTCAAGACAAAAGAACAGGAAATTTAGTGAGGAGAAGGCCTCAACAATTTTAAAGGATAAATTTAATATTACCGATATATTGCAAATTCCTTCAATTTATGGAGACCTATTTTAATAGTAAAAATTTATAGGAGCTACTAGTAATATATGATTAGAACTTTTTGTGGGCAGACCATTTAATTATTTCACCGCAGCCTGCAAAACAAACTTTTAATTTTCAGTTCAAAAATAGCGATGTTTTTTTTCTAAAATTTGAACAGATCGCAAACTTCCATACCATCTTGTAAATGAAAGGCATGAATACCTGCTTTTCTTGCACCTTCAATATGCTGTGGCGAATCATCAATAAACAAAGTAGTGGAAGGGTTTAAATTATTGTCGGTTAATACTTTCTCAAAAATTTCAATATCAGGCTTGCGCATATTTATTTCATGACTAAAATAAATTTTTTGAAACACAGATTTGAAACTATCCAAACCATAAACACTATCGATATAGGATGAAAAAGCTTTCTCATGAATTATATTTGTATTGCTTAGTAAGAATAAAGGTTTGTGTAGCTGCAGCTTATTTAGCAAATCCACCCTTTTTTGAGGCAATTGCAGCAACATTTTATTCCAGCAGGCATCAATTGTATCATTGTTCAAATGAATGCCCGAAAGCAACCTTAATTCATCTCTAAATTGATTTTCACTAATCACACCCTTTTCTAAATTATCGAACAAACTATTTTGCTTTGCTTTGGAAAATAATTCATCAAAATTAGTAATGCCTTGGTTTTCAAATGCATCGCGTGTTTTGTGATAGTCAATATCAATAATTACAGCCCCAAAATCGAAAATAATAGCATCAAAATGCTTGTTTTTTAGCTCAGAATGAAGAAGTTCCATTTTTTTATTTTGTTTTAGCCCGCAAAAGTATAATTTTGCGGGCTCTTTGAAATTGTTTAGTGCAATTTTAAAGTAAAAAAGATTAACGGGCCTATAGCTCATTCGGTTAGAGCAACTGACTCATAATCAGTAGGTGCTTGGTTCGATTCCAAGTGGGCCCACGCTGCGGGAAGGCTTATTTAAAAGTAAGTTCTTCCCGTTTTTTGGTTTATTGGAAGGCTTGTTATCATTGCAGATTAGCACGAAGACTTCGTTTAGCTGTGTGGTCCGATAGGCTAAAATTGATCTTAGAGGCTAAAAAAATTTCCGAAACAATTATGGGAATGTTTAATCAAGTATATTTTTTAGTAATTCATCTAGTTCCTTATCAGTAAGATTTTCTTTCTCTGATTTATCGTAAATTGAAAGAATATAAACCGTTTCATCTTTAATGACAATATTCGTAATAATTCTTGCCCCGCCACTTTTACCCTTGCCTTTAGAGGAAATGCTAATTCGGATTTTATAGCAATTTTTACCAATAGCAATCCCATGCTATGGTTCTTCCTTTAGTTGACTTACTAGCTGAAAAAGTTCTGATTTTAATGATACGTATTTTTTGATGAGCCTTTTGGCCTGATTCTCAAAAATATCGAGTGTTTTTACTTTATAACTCATTTAAAAAATCTTGAGCGTTGCGAGCTTTCTTTTTACCAGCCCTAATTAATTTAAGTTCTTCAACTGCTTCTTTAATTTCTTCCATTAACAAAGCTTTTTCGCTCGAAATAGTTGTGGCCTTCACGTAAGAGAGACCTTTCAGCACTTCAAGTAAGTGGGTGGCTTTACTGTCTTTTATATCTAATAACACTTTCATAGATAATTTTTAAATGATGATTGGTTCAATAAGCATTTTTACATAGTTACAAAATCACGAGCAATTAACGATGAAAAAAATAGAAAAAAGGGGCTAGAAGCTTTGTAAAATAAAGTAAAATCAGGTAAATTAACAAAGAAAAATATCAACAATAAAGGATATAATAAATACTTAAAAATAGAAGGCAAAACAACAATTAGTATTGATTATGAAAAGTATAAAAATGATGGAGTTTGGGATGGCCTCAAAGGTTACATTACAAATACTAAGTTATCGAAAGATGAAGTAATTAAGCAATACTATAACTTATGGAATGTAGAAAAAACATTCAGAATATCAAAGTCAGATTTAGAAATAAGGCCGATTTATCACCAACTTAAAAGAAGGATAGAGTCACATATTTGCATTGCATTTGCTGCTTGTAAAATTTACAAAGAACTCGAAAGGCAGCTAAAACTCAAGCAAAGTAAACTAAGTCCAGAAAAGGCAATCGATATAATAAAAACAATATACAAAGTCAGCTTTGAAACACCTTACTCTACAAAAGGATATAAAAGATTAATCATCAAAAATGAAGAGCAAAAAGAAATTATAAAACTATTTAATTTGGAAAGTTAGTTCTGGGTGTCCCATTGCACAAAACAGGGGAATGAGCGCATAAAGCAATCGTTTCCGCTTTTTTATTTGGGCGTTCCGCTGCTACGCATCGGTCATGCTGTGCGCGCTGCACGGCAGCTTGCTTCCATCATTAACGCATGCTTATAGTTTACTTTAACAATTAGCTGGTCATCAAGCCCCACTTTTCTAATATATAAATGTTAATTGATAATCATTTAATTTTCATCCATATACAAAAACATGGTGGCCATAGCTGTATGAATATCCTGTGTTGGATTATTATAATAACTCACCATTAAATATTTATGAGATGGATAAAAGGTCAAGCCTTTTTCAAAAGTAAATTGTTCTATATTTTCAAGACCTATTTTGTGTCTAAAACTTTTAGTGTGCGCCTTAATAAGAGTGTCTTTGGTGGTAGCATCATACAAACTCAGCGTTTCGCAAAATGGATGCACATGAACAGAAACATAATATGCTTTCTTAATTCGCGTAATATTTATCATTTTCGAAACATTAGTTACCAGCACTTCCACTCCAGGATTAAATTTCCAATGTCCCGTAAACTCCCGCCCATACTGATCGTGAAAGGGATCAAAAATTCCAGGTTCAGGTTTTTCAACACCACAGCTAAGCATATTTTCAGTAGTGCAGGCCTTGCTATTTGAGTTGATCTTAGATGGAATTTTTATTGATTCCCCAAAATTGCCTTCTGGTCCACTCACAAATTTTGTAACAAATGCACTTTGCTGGTATACGGGCTTCATTGATAATCCGGATTCGATTTCTTTAATATAAGTGATTTTAATCCTTTGCCTAACTAGAAAATTAGTATCAGCAATATTATGATTTAAGACCTGTGAAACAATTTCTAATTTTTGATTGGATAATACAGGTATACCGTAACCTTTGGGAAGCTGTAATTGTGTTTGACCTTCAGTAATTGTAAATAACCTGGTATTACTTCCTTGTGTTTCAAGTTTCCATGGAACAGTATTTTTATCCACTATATTCATGTTATTGTGACACATAAAGTCATCCGATATCGTCTTGTTGGTATTTGCATCAATTACATCTAACTGGTAGCCTGTTAGCCAAATAAGTTGAGGTGAGAAATAGTTAATAATTCCTTTTCCAAAAGTAAAATTAGCAATAGAAAAAGGACCTTCCATACTACGCATTATTTTGTTAATACGCATAGTATCACTAAGAATTATTGTATCATAAAAAATATAATCTTTTTTTAAGCCATGTGCTTTATTCGCTTTGGAAGCATACCAACTACTAAAGTCTGTTTTTGGCGTTTTCTGAAAAAACAAAAATAGAATACCGGGCAGCATTGCAATTGACAAAAATATGAATATAAGCCTTTTGCGATTTTTATAGTTTTGAAATATTTTAAAATTCATTCTTTTAACTATTAAAAATAATTTGGCTATACATATTGCTTCTGATCCTTTTGTTATGTTTGCCCAAACATTTTTGAATTCATTATGTCTATTAAACTCTTCCATTAACATGGCGGTAATTACGTTTTGTACTTAAAATGATTAACCTTTTGATATTACTTAATGCCTTTTTTCGTCTCTTTTGAGCGTTTAACGCATTAAAGGTATGGAAAATCTTTCAGTAACTTTCTAATGGGAGCTATGATTGCTATTAATACCAGCATGGCAATATTAAAAACTATTTACCGTTATAAATCAAAGGCCTTTTGCCAACAATTAAGCAATATATTTTCAGAGCACATTTTTTAAACTTTCCTTTGTAGGAGTGAAAGGACTTTTAACCATACTTTTTTTAAGCAGCTTTTTGGCCGTTACTGCGCAAAACTTTAGTAATTTTAAATCTAAGTTTGTGTCAACTAAAAACGATACCATTGTGCTTGATACATTGAGTATTGTAGCCGCTTCATTCCAGTTTAAAGATACTACCATTAAGGCTTCCTACCAATTGCTTGATACCAAAGGTTTGCTCGTTTGGAAAGAAAGAAAAAATTTGCCAGATAGTATTCAAGTAAGCTTTGAAACTTTTCCTTTTTTGTTGAGCAAACAATACTATCACAAAAGTTTGAAACAGATGCAAGCGGCCTCCAATAATTTTACTAATCCTTACACTTTTCAATACCAAAAAAACAATAACGATATTTTTAAAATGGAAGGCCTTAATCGGAGCGGAAGTATTACTCGAGGGGTAACTTTCGGCAACAACCAAGATGTTGTGGTTAACTCCAATTTAAACTTACAATTATCAGGTAAAATCAGCGAAAGCATTAATATAAAAGCAGCCATTGCCGATGACAATATTCCTATTCAACCTGAAGGCAACACACAACAATTGCAGGAGTTTGATAAGGTTTATATTCAGTTGAATGACGAAAAATCGCAATTAGTAGCGGGTGATTTTGTGTTGAACCGACCACCATCACATTTCATGAATTACTTTAAACGTAACCAAGGAGGCTCGTTTAACACAAGCTTTAAAGAAGGCAAAAACAATACACAAACACATAGTTTTGATGCATCAGCAGCCGTAAGTAAAGGAAAATTTTCGCGCAATGTAATTATTGGAATCGAAGGCAATCAGGGTCCATATCGCCTAAAAGGTGCCGAGAATGAGAGTTTTATTATCATTTTATCAGGTTCCGAAAATGTGTATATCGATGGTAAACTTTTGCAAAGAGGACAAGAAAATGATTATATTATTGATTACAACACCGCTCAAATTACTTTTACCGCTAAAAAAATTATCACTAAAGACAAAAGGATAGTGGCCGAATTTCAATATGTAGATAGAAATTATGCACGTTCTATTGTCACCTTCGGACATGATTTTACTTCGGGAAAATTCCAAACACGTTTTCATGTTTACAGCGAGCAGGACAATAAAAATAAACCTGTGAATCTTACTTTGAGTGATACACAAAAAGAAATACTAAGAAGCGTAGGCGATAGCATTAATTATGCACTTGCACCAAGTGTTGATACAGTAGATTTTTCTTCTATTCAGGTGTTGTATCAAGAGCAGGATACTATTGTTAATGGTATTATTTACAATAAAGTATTTGTGTATTCAACCAATCCAGAGCGCGCTATTTTTAGACCTTCTTTTAGCAATGTGGGGCAAGGAAATGGCAATTATGTAAACATCAATAGCAGCGCCAATGGCAAGGTGTATCAATGGGTTGCACCTATCAATGGGATAAAACAAGGTAGCTTTGAACCTTTAATATTATTGCCTACACCCAAACAAAGGCAAATGGCTATTGCTTCAAGCGAATATCAAATCAATAAAAATTTAAAAACGGGTGTTGAATTAGCCATCAGTAATTATGATGTAAATACCTTTAGTACCATTGGTAACGCCAACAATCAAGGCTATGGTGTTAAGTATTTTATTGATGGTAAAACACCTCTTAAAGATTCTGCCAGTGGTATTTCTTTACTTACCATAGGAAGCTACGAAATGATCTCAAAAGGATTTACACAAATTGAAAGATTTAGGTCGGTAGAGTTTGAACGCGATTGGAACAGAAGCAATACCTTAATCAATGATGTGCAACAAATAGCCACGCTGGGATTGGGGATTGAAAAAAACAAAGCCTATAAAGCACTCTATAAATTTAATACCTTTAATGAACTAAGAAATTATAACGGACAACAACACATGCTTAATTCTTTTTACGATAAAAAAGGATTGAAAGGTACATTTGATGGGAGTTTGCTAAGTTCGAAAAGCATAGAAAACAATACAATTTTCTTACGTCAAAAAGGTGGAATTTCTAAAAGTTTCAATAAAAAAAATATTGTAATAGGTGTTTTTGAAGAGCAAGAGAAAAGTAGTTTTAAAGCCCTAAGCAATGATAGTTTACTGGCACAAAGTTTTCATTATTTTGAGTGGCAGGCTTATGCAAATAATACCGATTCGTCAAAAACAACTTATGAGTTAAAGTATGTAAATAGAACTGATTGGCACCCTAAAAACAATGCTTTTAAACTGGCATCTGTAGGGCAAAGTTATATCTTTAGTACAGGTTTTAATCCCAGTCCTGGTAGTAACTTTAAGAATACAAGCACATACCGTGTACTCGATATAAAAGACACTTCTTTGATTGCTCAAAATGCCGATAAATCATTGGTAAATCGTATTGAATATTCGGTCAGATTATTAAAAGGGAGTATTAATCTTTCTACATTTTATGAACTAGGGTCAGGGCTTGAAGTAAAAAAAGAATATTCCTTTATTGAAGTAGCACCCGGACAAGGCTCATACACTTGGAAAGATTACAATGAAAATGGCATCAAAGAATTAAATGAATTCGAAATTTCCGTGTTTAGCGATCAGGCAAAATATGTAAAAGTGTTTACACCAACCAATGAGTTTGTAAAAACATTTAACAATCAATTTAACCAATTAGTAAACCTTAATGCACCCGCCAAATGGGGCACACAAAAGAAAACATTCAAGAAATTAATTTCACGTTTTTCAAATCAAACAGCCTATAGAATTGATAGAAAAACAGCAGATTCTAATTTAGAAGATTCGTTCAATCCTTTCAACAACTTAAATTTTGATACTACCTTGGTTTCATTAAACTCAAACCTAAGAAGCACATTTTATTTTAATCGCTTAGACCCTAAATTTGGATTAGATTACACTTATCAAGAACCCCGCAACCGGCAATTATTGACCAATGGATTTGAATCGCGCAGCAATAAATCAAATGCTATAAGATTTAGATACAACATTACACGAATTTTTCAATTAAGCGGAGAGGCCTTACAGGGTTTAAAAACAAACAAATCAGAGTATTTTAATACTAGAGATTTTAATATTAATTACACTGAATTAGAGCCAAAATTTACCTATCAACCCAACGTTGCATTCAAACTAATTTTAAGTTTTAAATATGTCGAGAAGGTTAATAATTACAATGATTCAAACAATGTGGTACTTAATAATAATTATGGTGCCGAGCTGCGTTTTAATGAAGCAGGTAAAGGCAGTTTTAGTGCAAAAATAAATTACATCAAAATTAATTACAACAGCAATGCCAACACACCAGTTGCATTCGAAATGTTAGATGGTTTAGTACCTGGCAATAATATTACATGGAATGTTGGCTATCAGCGCACTTTGGCTAACAATATGCAGGTAAATTTTAATTATGATGGAAGAAAAACAGAAGGCAATAAAACCATTCATACAGGTGGAGTAAGTGTAAGAGCTTTTTTTTAATTAGCTGATGATGCTGATGAGCTAATTGAGTTTTTTTAAAATCTGTTAGTCTATAGTAATAAATAATGCTACTTTTCTAATTGAAATATTTTTTTCCTTGCGTTCTCTGCACTTCCTATTCTTCGGGACTTAGCGCGCTTTGCGGTTAAACTAACAATGCTTAATTAATATCAATCTGTGCATCTGTGGCAATAAATACTGCTAACTTTCTAATTGAAATATTTTTTTTGCGTCCTCAGCACTCAGGAGTCTTTGGGACTTAGCGCACTTTGCGGTTAAACTAACAATGCTTAATTAATATCAATCTGTGCATCAGTGGCAATAAATAATGTTACCTTTCTAATTGAAATATTTTTTTTGCGTCCTCAGCACTCAGGAGTCTTCGGGAATTAGCGCACTTTGCGGTTAAACTACTATGCTTTTAAATCCCTAATTCTATTTGTAAAAACCCAGCCATATATTGCTTAATATTTTGATTAATGAGTTTACCGTTTTTCTTAAAAGATTCTTCCTTAAACTGAATCTCGGCTTGCACTTTAATTTTGTGATGATGAATAAATTTAGACACACACATTCCGTATTGTTTTTGATGCGGAATAAGATTCACTAACAAACTATCTGGTCTGGTAACTGCGTATCTAAAAGCCACATTGGTATTGTTTTCGAAGCAATAACTCATTTGTGTATTTAATCCATCACCAGCAATAAAATATCCTTGCTTATTAAAGCTCATAAAAGGATTGTTTACACCTCGATACAAGTATTCTGAACTGAAGGCAAAACCATAATACTTAAATAGAATATCTGCCATGTAGGCGTGTAAATATCTTTGGGAGGGAAGCACACTACCCGTTTGACCTAAAGTCTTAGCGGCTAAATCATTGTAATGCGCCACAGCAGCAATACACAATTTTGGTGTTTTCTCACCTTCAATATCTGCTTCTTGCATATCATTATTACCGGTAAAATTTCCAAAAGGAAGAATTTCTATACGTCCAGTTGTTGCTAAACCCTTATCTGAAATACCGGCATTTCTGCCTTCTCCGGAGCTTAATGCAGTTTTAATATTAACACCTACCTTTCCTATCATGAGTGATTGATAAGCAAATAAACCAGCATCACGATCTAAATTATAGGCATAGCTAACAATTGAACGATCTGTAAATTCCAGGGCACCAGAAGAAATTATTCTTTGTCTATTGCCCGGTAATTTACCTTGCCCAAGCCCTATTTTCATACCTTTCCATGCTTCATACCAAATCATTGCATCACGTAAAATATGATTTACACCAGTATTATCCTCATCTAAATCTCTTTTGGCAAAATTAATTTGTAATAAATAAGTCAACTTTTTAGAATATAATTGACCATCCAAAAACAAGCGGGCTCTGCGTATTCCTAAATCAAAATTACCAGGAAAAACATTTTGTAAGTTTTGAGAAATAAAACCAAACCTGCTCTGAATTCTAAAATGCAAATTAACTAAAAGTACTGAATCTTGCTTAAAACTAATGCCATTAACAACTCTATTTTGTATGGTATCGACAGCTGTTTGCGCTAAACAGGTTGAACTATTATCACAAAATAGTAATACAAAAAAAATGACGTAATGTTTTAATTTCATAAGATGTAATATCATACAAACTTAACATTTAATGAGCATAAAATCGGAGTCCAATTATTTAGGCAGTCGAAATGACATGCTATAAAATGCTTGCCAATAAAGCGCTCTTGTTTACTTTTTGATATATTTTTTAATGGCTTGTTTATTGATAATTAGTTGAAAATTATATTTTATGTTTCAAATATTTGGAAAGAATCCTGGTATAAAGCAAATACAACAGTCATCAAATTACAGTAAAGGGGCTTTTAATAACATTGAGCATACAGCTATGCTTGCCGAAGATGCTAGCTTCTTTAATATGACAAAAGACCTCATTTCGGGCAATAAAAACAGGATTCCCAACAAGTTAATTCCCTCCGTAAAAAGTAATTTAAATCATTTAAATGAAGATACCATTACTTGGCTGGGGCACTCTTCTTATCATATTTATTTTTCGGGGAAACACATTTTAGTAGATCCTGTATTTTCTGGTGCTGCAGCACCTTTTTCATTTATGATAAAAGCCTTTGAGGGGAGTAACAATTATCAGCCTGATGATTTTGAAAAGATTGATGTGTTAATTCTAACACACGATCATTATGATCACTTAGATTATTATACTTTGTTGAAATTAAAGGCTAAAATCAAGCATATTTACTGCTCACTTGGCGTTGCTTCGCACTTAACATATTGGGGTTTTAATGCTAATGATATTCATGAACTTGATTGGTGGCAAAGCAAACAAATAGATGATGAGATTAAATTAACTGCCACACCAGCACGCCATTTTTCAGGAAGAGGAATTAAAAGAGCACAAACACTTTGGAGTTCTTTTGTTTTAGAAGGTAATCAGCGCAAATTATTTTTAGGAGGCGATTCAGGCTACGGTCATCATTTTGCCGATATTGGCAATAAGTTTGGCAGCTTTGATTTAGCTATTTTAGAATGTGGACAATACAACGAAAAATGGCCTGTGATACACATGCAACCAGAAGAAACCGTGCAAGCGGGAATTGATTTGGGAGCAAAAACAATTTTACCCGTTCATTGGGGTAAATTTGCATTGGCTTACCACGAATGGGATGAACCCATCAACCGATTTACACAAAAAGCAAACGCGTTAAATATAAATCATATCACTCCACAAATAGGCGAGGGCTATGCTTTTGATAAACCGCATGAAACAAAGGTTTGGTGGAAGTAGTTGATATACTATTTTTATCACAATTAGGTAAAAAGCAATGCGAAAATATTTTACTTAATTGTAATAGTAATGGGTTCTAAAGACCTTATACTGCAATCAGGACAGCCTACTTTTACTGATTCAAAAACCAATTGATCATTCGCAATCAGGTTTTTGATTGTTTCTAAATGATAAAATGTCAAATTGTTTCCATTTGTTCCAGCGCTTACTTTTACATTTCTTGAATTAACCTTACGTATTGTCACAATCACTTTTATTGCACCAGTCATAGGATCCTCAATCATTGTGGTGTCATTCATACTTTTATATCCCAATGTTAATTCAACTTTACCTTTACTGAATTTCTTTTTTGAATATCTTAATCCGTCAATTTTATTAGCTTTGAGATACTTTTTTATATTTTTTTTATCACAAATAAAATATAAATCAAACGAACGAATTGAATAATTTGTAGATGCTATTTCAGGCAATTCTATTTTTAATTGAGGATGC
The DNA here is from genome assembly GCA_044374175.1 of Bacteroidia bacterium. GTDB lineage: Bacteria > Bacteroidota > Bacteroidia > UBA4408 > UBA4408 > CAIKXD01. The sequence continues at coordinate 13,839 of JBILPB010000001.1, forward strand.
GAAATAATCTCATCCACCGAAAGCACTGAATCCATTAATCCACCTAAACTAACTTTTAATTCAGGTAGATTTTTACAAATAAATATTTTTTTGATCAATAACTTTTTATGTTGATAAAGACTTAAAGTATCGGGTTCATTATTTTGAATATTAATAATGTATTTTTCAAATTCTTTTTTAATAGACCCATGAGATATTAAAACCTCTATTCCCGTTGTATCTGACAAACCATCAATAGATATAATGTTATATAAACCTCTAAATAGTACGTTGCTATTGGGATTGCTTAAACTTTCATTTATAATCTCTATGCTTGCGCTACATCTAAAAGCACCTAATAAAAGTATAACAATGGTAATTATTTTCATGTTAATATTTCATTTTCAAATTGCCTCATTTTCAAATTTTCAAATCAAATAGCTTCATTTGCTTTTTGTTTTCCAACAGCTAATCAAATTGTTTCATTGCTTCATTGGCACATTGGCAAATTGCTTCATTGAATTCTTCAACAACTTCTCAAACGAAAGCCTTGCCTTGCGCCACCTAAATCTTTCAATATGTCCTAAGGTGTGTATAATATTGGGGATGGTCCAAAAACACTCTACATTAAATCTTTTAATAAAATAATTGTTTTTATTCAAGTAGTTTGACCCAGGAAAAGTGGAATGAAAATAGTTGTAATTTTTAATGATTAAACTCATTTCCTTTTCACCAACGCTAAACAAGGAATTAAAGGGTGCAGAAAAGTTTTCAACGCTTATATTCAATTGTGATTCAATGCTGTTTTTACTTGTTGTGATCTCTCTGTTTAAAACCTCATTGTCACTTGTATTGGCCTTTAATGTATGACTCATGGTATGAGAACCAACAAGGTGTCCATTGGCAATAATCTCTTTTAATTCGTTCCAGCTTAAGGCAGTAAAATCTTCAGGTTGCGAGTCAATAAATGGATTAATTTCATTTCTAATATGGGTAGTATAATATTCTTTTTGTTGGGTGGCTGCTATAAAATCGGGTACAATAAATAGCAATGCTTTTATTTTGTATTTATCTAAAATTTGTAGCGCATATTTATTGTTGGATAAGCCATCATCAAAGGTGATCAGCAGCTTTGGCTTTTTACTTTCTAATTTATTGGCATAAAAGTTTTTAAGATCGTTTGGGCTAATGATAGAAAAATGTGCTTGATAAAAATTAATCTGTTTTTCAAAATTGTCTTTGAATTTTAAGGGCGTAGAATGATAGTTGAGTACAATTAAATCATGCTTGTTAAGATATCCATTTATTTTAAAAAAGGGCATCTCAATACTTCCTAAAACAGACTTAATTAATTGTGCTTTTGTATGAATAGATTTGTTGTAGAATTCCATGCTTACCAAGTATCAATATCGCCTCTGTATAACTCCCAGTTTTTTGGATCACTTAGCTCTTCGTTATTGATATTCATGGGGTAGGTAATGAAATATATTTGTTTATTATAATCTTTAAAATTCAAAGACTTTATTACATTCAATTGATCGATATTACTACTTTCATTCAATGCTATACTTATAATTGTAGCCAGCTTTTTGCTTTTTAATTTTTTATATAATTCGTTTATGGCTTTTCTAATTAATTCTTTATTGTAATCTGTTGCTAAAATATTACCAATAATTACTTCCTTTATATAGGTTTTTCTTATTTGAACCTTACAACACAATTGAACTTGTTGATTTTGTTCATTGAATTCATAGTTAAAGTAGTTGACCGGGTTTTGATATCCTTTTCTCCACGCTACAAAAGCATCATCTTCAGATAATTTAAAAAATTGAGGATTGTAATTGGTGATTAATTTTTTAGCCGTATCAAATTGCTTGTATTTCTCTAGTTTTAAGGGCGTCAATACACTAAAAACCGAGGCAAATTTTACATACCACTTTAAGTTAAAAACATTGATCCAGCCTTTTCTAAGAAAGCTATTCAAAGAAGCATCAACTGGAAAACCAATCAAAAAATCGATGTTTAATTCAGCTTTATTTTCATCAATAAATTTCAACAATTTACTAAAAATACCTTTGCCTCTATGATCTTTGTGAATCAATGAATTTCCTGATTGCAACGATTTATACTTAATATTATTTTTTATTAAAGGCCAGTAAAAAAGCGATTGAAATCCAATCACTGTTTTATCTTCTAAAGCAACCAGGCGAATGGCATTTTCTCTTTGAAATGGCGCATCATAGAACTGATCAAAAAAAGCAGAAAAATAACTCTTGGTTACCTTGTATTCCTCTACAAACAAGTCAACCACTTGTTCCTTCATCCAATCTTCATAAAAGGTAATTACCATATATTTTTATCTCAAGTTAAACTAAATTAGTTTTTTGTAAAATTATAAAACTTATGGCATTTGCAAATAGTAAAACGCATTAATTATGGTTAGCATAACGATTCCTTTTAATTTTATTATCAAGGCAATATGCCTGTAGTATATACTTTAGAAGCAATATTACTCAATAATTAAAACTATTTTACATCATTAAATTAATCAATGTAAGTCTACAAGGTCATAAAAAATGAAATAGAAAACTAACTTTGTAAAATATTAATTGAGGCCTTAATAAACATGAAATTAGTAGTACTTTACGAAGAATTAGCTGGATATTTTATATCGTCCATAGAGCATTTTGCCCAAACTACAAAGATAGAGGTTGTTATTATCCATAAATCATCAAATGCAGTTGCGCCCTTTAAATTAGAAACATCACAATATATACAACTCAAAAACAGGGATGAAATAAGTGAGCAACAATTGTATGATTTTGTAAACAAACTGCAACCTAATTATTTATTTTGTGGTGGATGGGCGCATAAACCATACTTAAAAATTTGTAAAAACTTTAAAGGAAAAATTCCGGTTGCCGTAGGATTTGATAACCAATGGATAGGCAATCTTAAACAAAGATTATCGGCCATTTATGCACAGTTTTATTTTAAAAAACTATTTGATAAAGCCTTTGTACCCGGCACTTTGCAAAAACAATTTGCACAAAAAATAGGCTTTAAAGAAAAGGATATTTTATTAGGAGCCTACTGTTGCGATTATAATTTATTTTCAGGAATCTATACTAATACCGTAAACAAAAAACAAGAGCATTTTCCAAAGGTATTTTTATATACAGGAAGGTATTCACAAGAAAAAGGAATTACCGATTTGTGGGATGCTTTTGTTGAATTAGGTGACGATCATGATTGGGAACTGTGGTGTGTTGGTGTTGGGGCAATTCCTCCCATAAAGCATCCAAAAATAAAACATTTTGGTTTTGTGCAACCTAAAGAATTAGCACCCATCATTGATAAATCTGGTGTTTTTATTTTACCTAGTCATTTTGAGCCTTGGGGGGTAGTAGTGCATGAATATGCTGCCGCTGGTTTTCCAATTTTATGTGCTACAAAAGTTGGTGCCAGTGAAGTGTTTTTAGAAAATAATATCAACGGCTTTTCATTTTCACCAGGCAATAAAAGTGAAATCAAAAATGTGCTCAATAAAATCATTCAAATGGAAGAAAGTAAACTCATCGAAATGAGCATAAAAAGTCATCAAATCTCTACAAAAATTACCAATGAAACTTGGACTGCCACCTTCAAACAGTTGTTTGGTATTAAGTAATGAAATTAAAATACAAACACCATATCATACAAACTCCGACAAACAAAATCTGTTTATCGGAGTTCAATCGTTTGAAACTAATTACTTAGCAATAGTGAAAGATTGCGTGTAGTTATTTTTTGCCGAAAGCATGCGAAGTAAATAAACACCATTAGGCAAATCAGTAGTATTCAAAGGCCATGTTTGTATACCTTTTGATGAAAATTTGCTTTCTTCAAAAATAAGCTGTCCTGTAATATCAAAAACTTGAAGCGACAATTTTTCAACCTCATCTCTATTGAACCTCAAATTTAACTCATTACTGGCTGGATTAGGATACAAAGTTACATCCATTTTATGCTGCGTTAGATCTCTTGTTCCTATAGAAATTTGAGGTGTTAAAATGTAAGTTTTATTGGTACCGGTAAAGTAACTTGAATTCGTCTCGTTAACACCCATCACCATAATCTTTCCACTGGCGGGCATAAAGGTATATGAAGCATAAAAATACTCTTGCGATGGCAATGTAAATGTTGAATTAGGATGATACACAGCGCCTGTTGTTAAATCAACAGTTACCACACTTACACGTTGAGGCTCAAAACCTGCATCAAAGCCAATTAAATAAACAAAATTATCGGCTTTGTTTAAAACAAAATCAGCAAATCCTCCATCAGTAAAGGCATCTGCCAGTGAATCAAGCGTATTTATTTTACTAAATAATTTCGTCACTGGGTCAAACTTCAAGAGTGCATATTCTAAGGTTGTAACATTGCGGTAAGCCATCATTAAATAAGAGCCATCATTCATTTTACAATCGTCCATTGGTCTTGTATAAGTAGAAAATGGAATCCAATCAGGGTCTGATGGGATAAGTTGTGATGATTGAAGACTAAATGAATTAGTTGAAGAAGAATAGTATTCAACTGTTGTTTTTACAGCACCACCATAACTTGGCCATCCTGAAGTAACAATAGCTCCTCCGTCTGCCGTTGGAAAAACATTTGGTTGAGCACGTGGGTCATTCAAAGCCCCTGTTGGCGAAAAGGCATCTAAACCAATATCATAAATCTCTCCGTATGTAGCCCCATTGTTGTTATACCAAGCTCCAACTACCAATACTTTCCCATCGGCTAATTGAACACCTGTGTGCTGCATACGTGCCATAGTCATCGATGCTTTTGTTTCAAAGGTGCTTGTTGCAGGGTTGTAAATTTCTGTTGTAGCATATCCTGGCGCTATGCCAAGGTTCTCGCCACCTCCCATCAATAAAAATCTTCCATCAGATAGCTTAACGGTTGCAGATGCGTCATGTGCCAAGTTCATCGCTGCTTCAGAAAAAGTATTGGTAACAGGATTATACAAATCAGAATAAGCACAAGAGATAAAATTGGTTTCTCTTCCCTAAAATGAGATCACCTTCCCATCGTTTAATAAGGTGCTTGTTGGAAATACTTTACCTCGCATCATGGTTGGCCCTACCTCAAATGTAGCTCCGCCTGTTTGTGCATCGGTAAAATTAGCTGTGAGTGTTCCCATTAAAAACAATAGCACAGTACTTGCTTTAGAAATAATTGTGTAGTAAGTTTTCATCGTTTTTTGAATTTTATTACACAAAGGTCGCTGCTTTTACAAAGCGCTACAATGACCAATATCACTAACAATTATGATTAATATCATGCGTAAATTGCATAATTCTTTTAAGGTTTTTTGGTGGGGAATTATGGCTATTATTTGTTGTATTTAGCTTGATAGACAATGAAAAGGTTGAAACCTTCTGTAAAAGCTTTTATCTTGGCTTAAATGCAAATCAAAGATGATGAATATAAATAGTGCAAATTGAAATGTAAACTTTCAATTTGCACTCAAAGCTTTATCGCAACAAAGAAAAGCACCTGCCAAAATATAGCAAGTGCTTTTTATAAAATCTATAATGAACTATTAACTAGCAAAAATGATCAAAGGCCATTTTTAAGTTGTCTGCAATCATTTGAGGGCTTCTGCCTTCAATATGATGCCTTTCTATAAAATGCACCAATTTACCTTCTTTAAATAAAGCAATAGAAGGTGATGATGGAGGATAAGGTAACATAAAATTACGTGCCGAAGCAACAGCCTCAGTATCAAATCCTGCAAATACTGTCGTTAATTTTTCTGGTTTTTTGCCATTTTCTAATGATAACTTAACGCCTGGACGTGCCGCGCCTGCTGCACAACCACATACTGAATTTACAAATACTAAAACAGTTCCACTTGTTGCGCTTAATGCTTTTTCAACTGCATCTGCACTGGTTAATTCTTCAAAGCCTACTTGGGTCATTTCAGCTTTCATTGGGTTTACTAATTGTTCTGGATACATCTTAAATTCAAAGTCTAAGGTTATTGATTATTTTAATTGATGAATTCATTTCACAAACCATGCCTTGAAGGTCATGTCTGTTAAACTGTCATTATTTCTTTCTCTTTTTGTTCAATATGCTTATCTGCCTTGGCAGAATAATTGTCAATAATGGCCTGAACCTTTGTTTCAGCAGCTTTCGTCATATCCTCGGGAACACCATCTTTGTTCATTTTCTTTAAAGTTTCATTGGCATCACGTCTTAAACTACGCAAGGTTACTTTGCAGTTTTCTGCTTCTGCCTTGGCTTTTTTAACCAAATCTTTTCTTCTTTCCTCTGTTAATGGAGGCACCATAATGCGTATTAAAACCCCATCATTTTGTGGATTAAAACCTAAATTGGCCGCCATAATTGCTTTTTCAATGGGAGTAATACTCGATTTTTCCCAAGGCTGCACCACCAATGTTCTTGCATCAGGTGAGCTTATGCTTGCCACATTACTAATTGGAACATAAGAACCATAATACTCAACTTGAATACTTTCTAACATAGCCGGATTGGCCTTACCAGCTCTTACCTTTGTTAATTCCGACTCTAAATGAACAATTGCTTTATTCATTTCTGCCTCAGTATGGTCAAGGCATGCTTTTATTTTTTCTGCGCTCATATATCTCTTTTTTATTAATGCATTACAAAATTATCGCATTTCTACCAATGTACCTAATTTTTCACCATCAACTAATTTCTTCAAATTACCTTTTTTATTCATGTCAAATACAATAATAGGTAATTTGTTTTCCTTGCATAGTGTAAAAGCGGTCATGTCCATCACATTCAATCCTTTTTCATAAACTTCTTCAAAGGTAATGGTATCGTATTTTACTGCATTTTTATCTTTTTCAGGATCGGCTGTATAAATCCCATCTACTCTGGTTCCCTTTAAAATAACATCTGCCTCAATTTCAATGGCTCTCAAAGAAGCTGCTGAGTCAGTAGTAAAATATGGATTGCCAGTGCCTGCACCAAATATAACTACACGACCTTTTTCTAAATGACGAACTGCTCTTCTTCTGATAAATGCTTCACAAATAGCTTCCATTTTAATGGCACTTTGTAAACGAGTTTGTACGCCTAATCTTTCTAATGCACTTTGTAAAGCCATGCTATTGATTACTGTAGCAAGCATTCCCATGTAATCACCCTGAACTCTATCCATACCGCCTTCTTCGGCTTGTATACCTCTAAAAATATTGCCTCCACCTATTACAATAGCAACTTGTAATCCTTTTTCAACTATTTCTTTAATATCGCGTGCATATTGCTCTAGGCGCTCGTTATCAATACCAAATTGTTTATTGCCCATTAAGGCTTCACCACTTAGTTTTAAAAGTACTCTTTTGTAATGCATGATTATTTTAGTTTAAATGAGCCTGTTTGAATATTATTTTTAAGAATTGTTATAAGAATATTTTTTGGCAGTTTAGGCATGTTTTGCGGTTAATAGCAGAGCACCTCTTAACAAAAAACATAACGACAAATGGCGAAAAATATATTATTACAAAATTAAAGGATAAAATTTAAACATGCTCTAGGTTCAAAAAAAAAGAGAGAATTAATTTCTCTCTTTTTCTGTTTTGTATATTTTATTAACCTAAGGCTACTCTTTTAAATCCTGTAGCAGTAAGGCCTTTTTCGCTGTCGTTCATGTATTGAGCAACAGTTTTTTTATTGTCTTTTATAAAGTCTTGGTTTAACAAGGTACTTTCTTTATAGAACTTGTTTAATTTACCCATAGCTATTTTTTCAAGCATTTCTTCTGGCTTACCTTCAGCTCTTGCTTGTTCTTTACCTATTTCAATTTCACGTTCTAATATAGAAGCATCAACTTGGTCTTTATCTAAAGCTACTGGAGCCATCGCTGCAGCTTGCATAGCCACATCACGCATTACTTGCTCATCAGCTTTTTTGTTGAAGCCAACAATAGTAGCTACTCTGTTTCCTGGATGATTATAAACTGTTACACATTCAGCAGCAACAAATTCGTATTTACCTAATTCTATCTTTTCACCAATTTTACCTACGTAATCAGTAATATTTTCAGCAATTGTTCTTCCATCAATAGTTAATGCTTTAAGTGCATCAATATCAGCAGGCTTGTTTGCCATTGCCATGTCACTAATTTTATTAGCGAACGCAGTAAAATCAGCATTAATAGCAACAAAATCTGTTTCACAGTTCAATGAAATAATTGCGCCAAATGTTGCATCGGCAGATAATTTAGCAATTACATATCCTTCTTTAGCTTCACGATCGCCACGGTTTGCAGCAACTTTCTGACCTTTTTTTCTTAGGATATCAACCGCCTTTTCGAAATCGCCTTCGGCCTCAGTTAAGGCTTTTTTGCAATCCATCATTCCAGCACCTGTTTGTGTGCGTAATTTATTTACATCGGCTGCAGTAATATTCACAGTAGTTGATGACATGTTATTTATTGTATTATTAAATTATGATTTTCTTGTTCTTTTGCCTTTACGGTCTCCTTCTTCAGCTGGAGTTTCGGCTACTGCCGCTACTTCCATTTGCTCTTTATCAGCACTTTCGTCATCTTTATCCTTGTCTACTTTTCTTTCAGAAAGTCCTTCTTGAATTGCTTTGACAACAGATTCCATAATTACCTGAACCGATTTTGCTGCATCATCATTCGCTGGAATAGCATAATCAACAATGTTTGGATTTGAGTTGGTGTCAACAATAGCAAAAGTAGGAATGTTTAATCTGCGAGCTTCAGCTACTGCGATATGTTCTTTGCTGATATCAACAATAAACAATGCAGCAGGAAGTCTAGATAAATCAGATACAGAACCTAAAGTTTTTTCTAATTTTTCTCTTTCTCTAGAAATCAACAAGCGCTCTTTTTTGTTGATATTTTCCCATGTTCCATCAGTGGCCATTCTATCGATGGTCCCCATTTTTTTAATGGCTTTACGAATCGTAGCAAAGTTAGTTAACATTCCACCTGGCCATCTTTCGGTAACATAAGGCATGTTAATGTTTTTTACTGTGCTAGCAACCACATCTTTAGCTTGCTTTTTTGTTGCAACAAACATGATTTTTTTACCAGACTTAGCAATTTGCTTTAAAGCCTCGCAAGCCTCATCTAATTTAGCTACAGTTTTATTTAGGTCGATAATATGAATACCGTTTTTTTCCATAAAAATGTATGGAGCCATAGCAGGATTCCACTTGCGGGTAAGGTGACCAAAATGAACACCAGCTTCTAAAAGGTCGTTATAATTTGCTCTTGACATGAGTTAATTTGAAATTTCTTGATTAAAAAATAATTGTAAATAAGATTAACGCTTGCTGAATTGGAATCTCTTACGAGCTTTCTTTTGACCAGGCTTTTTACGTTCAACCATTTTAGGATTACGAGTTAATAAACCTAAAGGCTTTAACGTTAAACGATGCTCAGCATTAATTTCAACCAAAGCTCTAGAGATTGCTAATCTGGCGGCCTCAGCTTGTCCTGTAATTCCTCCGCCATCAACATTAACTTTAACATCATAGTTCCCTGAAATGTTACAGGCAGTAAAAGGTTGTACTACTTTTGACTGAAGCGGGCCAGTTTTAAAGTATTCTTTGTAGTCTTTATTGTTAACTGTAATTACACCGCTTCCAGATTGCACATATACACGTGCTACAGCAGTTTTTCTTCTACCAATGGTATTTGTTACTTCCATTTTGCTTATTTAATAGTGTTAAGTTTAACCAATGTTGGTTTTTGAGCTTCGTGCGGATGCTCAGTTCCTGCATAAACAAATAAGTTACGCTCTAAAGCACTTCCTAATTTTGTTTTAGGAATCATACCATGCACAGCTTTTGTGATTACTCTTGTTGGGTGTTTTGCCAATACCTCTGCAGGTGTAGCAAATCTTTGACCACCTGGATAACCAGTATATCTTACATATTGCTTATCGGTTAATTTATTACCGGTAAGTTTTACTTTTTCAGCATTGATAATAATTACGTTATCACCGCAATCAACGTGCGGAGTATATTCTGGCTTATTTTTACCACGTAATATTTTTGCAACTTTTGATGATAAACGACCTAAAACTTCATTTTCAGCGTCTATTAGAATCCATTGCTTATTTACTGTTGCCCTATTGGCAGAAACGGTTTTGTAACTTAAACTATCCACTTTTTTCTATGTTTAAATGTTTTACTTCCTCAAAAAGAGGGGTGCAAATGTAAAAACAATTTTTGTTTTGACCAAAATTTTGAACAGTTAATTTGTTGAAAACCCCACTTTTTAGTTAATAAGTCTTAAAGCACACAATATCAACTAGTTACAATAATGATAAAAAATTGGGATTTCTTTGGATTTAATCAAATACCTTAAAATTGAACAAATAATCTCCAATTTGAGATAGAACATGAGCTTTAATATTGAATCGCATCAGCAATTTTTAAAATATTGGATAGCCTTTATTCAACAATCATCTTTTCAAAGTGAATGTTATTTTGTGTTCTAACTTCAATAAAGTAAATGCCTTTGCATCGACTTTCAAATTGAACTGTTAAGTTCAAATCATCTTTAGCAAAACTTTTGGAATTAATGAGTTGTAAATTGCTGTTATAAACACAGATTGTTTTAACCGCTGATTTTGAAATATTAATGCTAACTTCTCCATTTGATGAAGGGTTGGGAGATAACACCAATGGTGTCAGTATGCTGGGTTTAATTAGATCCAAACCCACTGAGGTATTTACAATGGGAAAAATAGCATAGTCAACATGCAATGGCCAGTTATATTTTAGAGTAAACCAGTTTCCGGATGCATCTTGTTCCCAGGATTGCTCTCTTGTGCCTGCATCGCCATCCTTATTGGTGTATAATGCCACTGTATCTGTTAAATACAATTGCTCAAAATTAATGCCTATAGCAAAATTGCTATCAGTAAATAAAGCGTTGTTATAAAGTAAAACATTGCCATTCACTGTATCAATATCGCTTACTTTAATAGAATCTTTAAAGAAAATGTTTCCTGGACAAGGAGCATTTGTTACAAGGGTATTTCTACCTGTATTATTGAGATCATAAAAATTAACACCAACATAAGAGGAATCATTGAGTGAAACATATGATTTGAAGCCAAAATTAATAATTACTCCAAATATGTTACAAAGGTTCCCTGCGTGAAACTCTTGTACCTTAGCTTTGTCTGAATAGGCATTGTTTCCTGAAACAAAACCACCTCCTAGCGATGGATAGACTTTGTAAGATAGACTGTCAAAATATTGTTTATTGAGTGTATCGTTTCCAGAAAGTAAAAGAGCACTATTGCAAAAAGCAATCTTACTGTTACTTGTCAAAAATACTAACAGGACCAAAAAGAATTTATTCATAGAATTAATTAATGAGCGGTGCAAAAATAAGAAAACCGACCAATTGGTGGGTTTTCTTAAAAAGTATTTAAGTTAATTTTTACTTTGTAACAAACATTTTCTTAGTTACACTTTTATCATTGATAGTAATTGAATAATTGCAACATGTTTTAACTAAACAACAAGCGATTGACTTTCATAACTCTCAATTGGAGGGCAGGCACAAATTAGATTTCTATCACCATAGGCATTATCAACTCTTGCAACACTTGGCCAAAACTTAGCTTCCATAATCCAAGGTAAAGGATAAACTGCTTTTTCACGAGTATAGGCATGTTTCCATTGGCTATTTATTACTGATTTAGCAGTGTGTGGAGCATTTTTTAATACATTGTCATCTTTATCAGCAATGCCATTTAAAACTTCATCTATTTCTTTTCTTATTTCTATCATGGCTTCACAAAACTTATCCAATTCTGCTTTTGATTCACTCTCGGTTGGCTCCACCATAATGGTATCTGCTACTGGGAAAGAAACTGTTGGAGCGTGAAAACCATAATCCATTAATCTTTTAGCAATATCTCCAACTTCAATATGCGCTTCACGTTTAAATTCACGACAATCTAAAATCATTTCATGAGCGCATCTGCCATTGCTTCCGCTATATAAGGTTGGAAAAGAATCTTTCAATTTTTCTTTTATATAATTCGCATTTAAAATAGCAATTTTTGTAGCATCAGTTACACCTTGAGCACCAAGCATTTTAATATAACCATATGAAATCAATAAGATGAGTGCACTTCCCCAAGGAGCCGCTGATACGGCATGTATGGCTTGTTCGCCACCGGTTTTAACAATTGCATGACCTGGTAAAAAAGGTACTAATTGAGGTGCAACACCTATTGGACCCATGCCTGGACCACCACCACCATGCGGAATAGCAAAGGTTTTATGCAAGTTTAAATGACAAACATCGGCACCTATGTTACCTGGACTTGTTAATCCAACCTGTGCATTCATATTAGCGCCATCCATGTAAACCTGTCCACCATTTTGATGAATAATATCCGTTATTTCACAAATGCTCTCCTCGTATACACCATGTGTTGATGGGTAGGTAACCATTAAACAAGAAAGTTCATTTTTGTGTTTTTCTGCTTTTTCTTTTAAATCGGCCACATCTATATTGCCCTTTTCATCACACTTCACCACAACAATATTCATTCCACACATTGCTGCAGATGCAGGATTGGTGCCGTGTGCAGATGAAGGAATTAAAGATACATTACGATGGTGATCCCCTCTCGATTCGTGATAAGCTCTAATAACCATCAAGCCAGCGTATTCTCCTTGTGCGCCTGAATTGGGCTGAAAACTCATGGCTGCAAATCCTGTAATTTCACAAAGATCTTTTTCCAATTGATCAATCATTGCTTTGTATCCTAAGGTTTGATTGCTTGGGGCAAATGGATGCATATTAGCAAATTCGGGCCAGGTAATAGGATACAATTCTGATGCTGCATTCAATTTCATGGTGCATGAACCTAAAGAAATCATTGAATGCGTTAATGATAGATCTTTATTTTCTAATCGTTTTATATAACGCATCATTTCACTTTCTGAATGATACGTGCTAAAAATAGGGTGTGTTAAAATTGGCGTTTTTCTGGACAATTCAGAGGAGTCAACAATGCTTTTATAGCTACTCAACTGGACATCTTTACCAAAACTTTTTTGACTAAACTGAGCAAATAAATCTAAAAGTGATTTTAAATCATCTACATATACCGTTTGATCCATCGCAATCGTCAAATGTTCACCATCAAGGTAGTTCAAATTAATATGAGCATTATCTGCTAATTGTTTTAAACTGTCCATTTTTAATCCACTTGGAATTTGAACACAAATGGTATCAAAAAACAAAGGATTAACAATTTTAAAACCTAGTTTAGATAATTCTTCAGCGGCAGCTACTGCAGATAAATGAACTTGTTGGGCAATTCCTTTTATTCCTTGTGGACCATGGTAAACCGCATACATACTAGCCATAATAGCAAGCAAAGCCTGGGCTGTACAGATGTTTGAGGTTGCCTTATCTCTTCTGATATGTTGTTCACGCGTTTGCAAAGCCATACGCAATGCAGGTTTACCCGATGCATCAACAGACACACCAATAATTCTACCAGGAATAACTCTTTTAAATTCTTCGCGACAAGCAAAAAATGCAGCATGTGGACCTCCAAAGCCCATTGGCACACCAAAACGCTGTGAATTACCTACAACAACATCGGCACCCCAAAAACCAGGAGGCGTTAAAATTGCTAAACTGAGTAAATCTGCAGCCACAACAACACCAATTTCATGTTTTTTAACTTCATCAACAAAAGCTTTGTAATTATTTACAGCACCATCTTTACCTGGGTATTGAATAAGTAATCCAAAGTAGCTAGCATCCAGCTTCGCAGTTTTATAATCTCCAATGATAAGTTCTATGCCAACTGGTACAGCTCTTGTTTTAAGCACATCAGCGGTTTGGTCGAAACAGTTTTGATCTACAAAAAATTTGTTTGCATTTCTTTTGGTTGCTTCTTTAGTTCTATTGTGAAACAACATAGTCATGGCTTCTGCTGCAGCTGTACCTTCATCAAGTAATGATGCATTGGCAATTTCCATTCCTGTTAAATCCATTACCATAGTTTGGAAGTTTAAAATTGCTTCTAAACGACCTTGTGCAATCTCTGCTTGATAGGGTGTATAAGCTGTATACCATCCTGGATTTTCTAAAATATTTCTTTGAATTACTGCTGGAATTATTGTGTTATAGTATCCTAATCCGATATAAGATTTACATACTTTGTTTTTGCTGGCTATATTTTTTAAATGCTTGTGATACTGATATTCGCTCATTGCTGGCGCAATATTCAAAGGCTTTTTTAATCGAATGGCTGAAGGAACAGTTTGATTAATTAACTCATCAACGGATGCAGCGTTAATTGTTTTTAACATAGCATCTATTTCGTGTTGACGCGGGCCATTGTGACGATTTACAAATTGATCTGTATGCATTTTAAGAGTTTTATTTAAGTATCAAAAATGATTTTTATAAACAACAAATGTAAGTTGAAATAGTTGAATGTTCAAATCACTTTGCAAAGAATAATTTGGAATTAACTATCATTGTACTGAATTAAATAAGAGAAAATTGGATATAATAAATCATTATTTTAATGTTTTAAGCGAACAGCAAACTATGCAGTTTGCTAAACTAGATGCTGTTTATCGAAACTGGAACGAGAAAATAAACGTAATATCCAGAAAGGATATAGAAGCACTTTACGAAAGACATGTATTGCATAGTTTGGCAATAGTAAAGGTGATTGATTTTAAACCCAATACTGATATTTTAGATGTGGGTACAGGAGGAGGCTTTCCGGGTATTCCTTTGGCAATTTTGTTTCCTCAGTGTAAATTTACATTGGTAGATAGTATTGGCAAAAAAATTCAAGTTGTTAAAGCAGTAGCAGAGGAACTTGAGTTAAAAAATGTAGAAGCAATTCATATGCGTGCAGAGCAATCAAAAAAGCACTACGATTTTGTAGTAAGCAGAGCAGTGGCTCCTGCATTAGAAATAATTAATTGGACCAAAGATTTAATAAGCAAAAATCATTTTCATCAAAAACCTAATGGTTGGTTGTTACTCAAAGGTGGCGATTTGAAAGAGGAATTGGGAGCTACAAAAAAAAGTTATAAAATATACCCTATAAAACACTTTTTTAAAGAAGAGTTTTTTGAGGAAAAGGCTGTAATATACATTAGCAGCAAAAAAAATTAAGATAATAAAATTTTAAATGAGTTGAAATAAAAAAGGGAAGTAAATTACTTCCCTTTTTTATTTGGATTACATTCCAGCAGAGTAGCCAGCTGTTAATTTTTTAAACCTGTCATCAAAATCCTTAGCAAGCGTTTCCTGCTTATTCATTCGTGCCACTTGACCAATCCTTTGCATCACGGCCATTGCTTGTTGTTTTTCAGAGTCAATGTTTTCGGCCAGTTTTCCTTTAAAACGGAAGTAATATTTTAAATCTTCTTCATATATGTCGGCAATATCCTTTAAAAGTTGATTGGCTTCATTGTTCATACTTAACTTATAGTATACTTCAGCAATTGGGAGCATAAAATAATTGTAAGGAATGTTTTTTCTTGGCATTTCTTTCATACATAATGCTAATGCTTTTTTAGCTTGTTCAGTTTTTCCTTCAAGCAAAAGTGATTCAGCCAAACGAGCAAAATTGTTTCTTAAATTCATGGTCATACGAAGATTATTTTCGTCCATATAAACACCTTCGGTGCTCATGCCTCCCCATTTAAACTTATTCATCATATTGTTGTACATGATGTCAGTATTTGCTTTCCCTGTTTGTCCATCATTAGTTTGCATACGCATAGGAACTAAACGGTAAGCAAGGCCTTCTAATTGAAAATATGGTTCAAGATTCATATAGGCATCATCACCAACCGTAACGGCAAAATAAATAGGTCTTTTCCAATTATTTGTAGCAATGATATCCATAATCATCAAATCATTTTTCATGATGTATTGCTTGTTAATTTTCCAAGGCATTTCTTTTAAAATTTGGCCCTCCATTCCTTTAGGAACTGTTCCATTATTTACTACCGTAGCACTATCAACCGGTATTTTAATTTTATCTGTTGGTAAATAGCTCAATTCCATACCACTTTGTGTTTGAATTTTTGCTTGTGGTTCTTCACTTGCTACAAACTCCATTAATTGCTTAATACTGTAGTACTTTGTACTGTCCTTAATAATGTTTGGGTTATAATAAACGGGCACATAATCTCTGGTACCTTGACGATATTGTTCTTCCTTTAAAGTTAATGGAATTGGATCTGAATCATAGGCTTTTCTTCGCATTTGTTCAATATACCAATCAGTATTTGATAAACTCAAATTTACAACTCGTACATCTGTTCTTATTCCTTCAACTTCCTGCGCATACCAGAGCGGGAAGGTGTCATTATCACCGTTAGTAAATAATATGGCATTTGGAGCGCATGAGTTCAAATAATTAGCAGCAAAGTCACGTGCTGTGTATCTATCGCTGCGATCATGATCATCCCAACCTTCTTTTGCCATAAGCACCGGTGCTGAAAATAATCCTATAATTATTGCGATTAATGTGGCAATATTGGCAGCAACTTTTTTAGAGAGTAAGTCAGCAATTCCATAAACACCTAATCCAATCCAAATGGCAAAGGCATAAAATGAACCAACGTAGCCATAATCTCTTTCACGAGGCTGATATGGTGTGTTGTTCAAATAAATAATAATGGCAACGCCCGTTAAAACAAATAAAAGGAAAACGATAAATCCATCCAACCTGTCACGTTTAAAATGAAAGAATAATCCTATTAATCCTAAAATAAGTGGTAAAAAATAAAAACGGTTATATCCTTTATTGGAAGTCATGCTAGAAGGCAAGTTTTCTTGAGGACCTAATCTGGCTGCATCAATTGGAGCGACACCACTAAGCCAATTTCCTTTTAAAACACCTCCATGTCCTTGAATATCATTTTGACGACCCACAAAATTCCACATAAAATATCTGGCATACATGTGACCAATTTGATACCTAAAAAAGAAGGTTAAATTTTCGCCAAAAGTTGGTTTCATTAATGTTTTAGGCTCTCCACTTTGATCAGTAATACTTACTGGTGTACCTTGTATATCAGCCCAATCGCGATAACCGGTCACATGATTTCTTTGGTCACTATGCATTCTTGGGAAAATTGTACAAAAACGCTTGTCATAGTTAGGAATACTGTTTTTTTTATCTTGTGTAATTACGTACTTGCCAACTTTGGTATCTTTGGTATAAGTCGGATTCCCATCTTTATAGGGCTGTGCTGGGTCTAGTGGAGCATTGTAATATTGACCATAAAGAATTGGCCAGTCGCCATATTGCTCTCTGTTTAAATATGATAATAGATTAATGGCATTTTCTGGATTGTTTTCATCCATTGGAGGGTTTGCTTGAGAACGAATAACTAATGTAAAAAATGATGAATAGCCAATCAATAACATAGTAATGGCTAAAATACCCGTGTTTAAAGCGGCTTTATTAGTTTTTGTAGTATACCATAAGCCCCAGATTGATGCCGATAAAACCAGGATAAAATAAAATATTGTTCCTGAATTGAAAGGCAATCCTAAACTATTTACAAAAAACAGCTCAAACTTGGCAGCCCAGCTAACAATACCAGGGATTATCCCAGCCTGCACAATTCCTAAAGTAAGAACGGAAATAACTGAAGCTAAAATAAATCCATTGCGCGTAATTTTATAGCGTTTAAAGTAATAAACAAATACGATAGCAGGTATTGCAAGTAAGTTTAACAAATGGACACCAATAGATAAGCCCATTAAAAATGCAATTAAAATAATCCAACGCAGAGAATGTGGCTCATCAGCGACTTCTTCCCACTTTAAAATGGCCCAAAATACGATTGCAGTAAAGAAAGATGACATGGCATAAACCTCACCTTCAACTGCAGAGAACCAAAATGAATCAGAAAATGTATAAGCTAAACTTCCTACGATTCCACTGCCTAAGATGGTAAGAATTTTTGTGTTATTTAATTCTCCTGACTTTATCGCTATTTTTTTTGCAAATGCAGTAATAGTCCAAAAGAGGAAAAGAATAGTAAACGCACTGCAAATACCATTCATTGCATTAATCATGAGTGCAGCTCCGTGCTCATCAGAAAATAAAGTAAAAAACCTGCCTATCAAGTTAAATAAAGGAGCACCTGGCGGATGCCCAACTTCTAATTTAAATGCCGTAGAAATATACTCACCACAGTCCCAAAAACTAGCCGTAGGTTCAATGGTTGAAAGATAAACAAATGCTGCAATTAGAAAAACTGCCCACCCTGTTAACGTATTAATTTTTTTATAGGTCATAATGTAAATTTAGTATACTTTTATTTGACTTTTATTAAAGCAAAGAGTTTTAGAATGCTTTTTAAAGGCTGCGAATTTAGAAAAATTAATTCTGAAAATTTAAATTGATAAATTTTAAACGTGATGTAGATTTTATTTTATTTTTTTTAACCCTTATTTTAACAAATTAAAAAGCTGAAAATAAGTTATTTAACCTAATTTTTGATAAGGGAGTATAAACGCAGAATGCCAATAATTGTTTCGAAAAATAAAAAAAATATTTGTTAAAACTAATTTTGTACCTAAATTGCGCTATCAAATCTAATTCATTTAAACCCAAAATCAAATAAATAACTATGTTAAACAAACCAATTAAAATCAGAAAGATGGCCATCTTGTCAATGGCTCTTATTTTTTGGCTTTCAGGTGTAAGTTTATTTGCTCAAAACAAGCAAGCTAACTCTACCGAGCCAGAAAAAAAGCAAGTTCCAACAGCTCAACCAAAAGTTTCATTGAGCAATCAACAACCTAGTGTTGTGAAACAAGATGATGCTTCAAAAAAAAGAGCAGCATTGGAACAGAAAAGAAAGGATGAGCAAGCCCTTGAGGCAAAAAAGCAATCTTTAGCTAAAGAAAATGCAAAGGAAACAAAAACCTCAAGTCAAATGCAATCTACCTCTGCAAAAGCCCCGATTAATGCTGTGCAAAGTGCTTCTGCAAAAAATGATGTAAAAGCAAATGATGTTCAAAAAGATTGGGAAATAAAGAAAGCTAAAATAAGTGCTGATTTAAAGGCCAAAGGCGCTTCTCAAAATGATATTGATAAGCAAATTGCCACTATGGAAAAGCAAATGAACATTAATAACAAATCAAACAAATAACTATGATAAACAGGTACAAATTATTTTCGAAGCTGAGTGCATTTATTGCGCTTTTTGCTTTGATGTGCAATACCTTGTGGGCTCAAACCTATCAAGTAGGCACAGGGACAATACAAAATACAACTTTTGGTTATCCTGCCCCTTATGGAAACTTTTACTGGGGTGCAAGACATCAGTTTTTAGTAACTGCTGCTGAATTACAGGCTGCAGGAGCTTCAAATGGAGATATCAATTCAGTTGGCTTTGATGTGGTTACTCCAGCAGGAATTCCATTAACTAATTTTGAAATAAAAATTGGAACAACTGCCACCACAGACTTAACCACATGGGAAGCAGGCTTGATATCTGTTTTTTATGCACCAAGCTATACTGAGGTTGCTGGTGTGAATGTACATCCATTTACCACACCTTTTAATTGGGATGGTGTTAGTAACATTATTATTGAAACTTGTTTTAATAATTCAGCTTTTGATTTGAACGCAGTTGTTAATCAATCTGCAACTGCTTTCAACTCAACAGTTTTCTATCGTGCTGATGCACCTGGAGTTTGTGCTAATCCAGCAATAGCTTTTGATGCACCAGTAGCTCAAAGACCTAATATGTATTTTGATATTAGTGGTGGATTTCCTTGTATTGACCCGCCAACAGCAGGTGTTACAATTGCAAACTTAAACCCAGTTTGTGCGAATGATAATTTAGTTTTAACACTACAAGGTCAATCTACAGGTTCAGGCCAAACATACCAATGGCAAAATTCACCTGATGGAACCAACTGGTCTCCTATAATCGGTGCAAACTCTTCTGCCTATGTAACAAATCAAACAGTTACAACTTATTATAGATGTTTAGTAACTTGTGGAGCTTCTAGCGTACCTTCAGATTTTGTAATGGTTACTAGTAATCCGCCAACGCAATGTTATTGCGATGCGAGTATCACTTTTGTACCGTTTGATGAGTATATTTCTGATGTGCAAGTTGCAGGTATCACCAACCCAAGTGGTGGTACTCCTGGAGGTTATATAGATTATACTTCTATTGTTATTCCAATGTCAATTGGAACCGATCATCCAATTACAGTAATTAATGGTTTGGCTCCTTTGTATGCAGGCGATCAAGTTGGTATCTGGGTTGACTGGAATCAAGATGGTGATTTTTATGATTTAGGTGAAGCTATGTCTGTTACTGGAAATCCAAGTGCAGGACCATATACCTCTATTATTAACCCACCTGTTGGAAGCCCACTAGGATTGACAAGAATGAGAGTGAGATTAACTTTCACAGGCATCGTAGATCCTTGTGGAATTACTACTTATGGTGAAACAGAAGATTACACAGTTGATGTTCAGCCAGCACCTACTTGTCCTTTTGCAACAGGTATCGCATTTAGTAACATTACAACAACAAGTGCTGATATCGATTGGGCTGATGGTCCAACCGCTGTGGGTTACGAAATTCGTTGGAAGGCTTTAGCAGACTTACCTACAGTTCCAACATGGGCAACTCCAACTGCAACAGCTACTTCAAACTATAGCTTTGCAGGTTTATTACCAAACACAGTGTATGAAGCACAAATTTCTATAGATTGTGGTGGAGGTGATTTAAGTGGATTTACTTTCAGTTATACTTTTCAAACTTCTTGTGGACTTACAGTATGCCCAGTTGGCGCTATTGTTGAAGCCGAAGCTTGTGGCGATGATTTAAATGGAGGCTGTAACATGCCAGTTCCAGTGTATGATCCTATTGCTTGTGGTGAAACAGTTTGTGGAAATGCATATTCTACTGCCGCGACACGCGATACTGATTGGTATACCTTTACTTTAACTCAACCTAGTACAGTTACTTGGAGTGTTGATGCCGATTTTCCTGCATTAATTGGTTACGTTGATCCTGCAGCAGGTTGTGCTGCTCCGGTTTTCTTTAACCTTGCTCAAAATACTGGAGAATGTACAGGAGCGGTTTCTGTTCAAAATTTAGCTGCGGGTACTTGGTGGTTATTTGTAGCAAACTCTACATTTGATGATGCTTATAATTGTACTTCTGGTAAAACCAAATATGTTGGAACTTTATCATGTGTACCTTTAGCTGTTGCAGCAAATGATGAGTGCGCAGGTGCTATTTCATTGGTTCAGGATGTAAACTGCAACCCAACTACTGCAAATATTGATAACTCAACACAATCTTTACCTGGTTGTGCTGCAGGTAGCACGGCCAATGATGACGTTTGGTTCTCATTTGTGGCTGTAAATACTACTGCTCAAGTTATAGTAGCAGGTTCAGCTTCTTTTGATGCAGTGGTTCAAGTATTTGATGCCTGCGCTGGAAACAGTTTAGCTTGTATCGATGGAACGCTTGCCGGTGGAACAGAAACCGCTACAGTTACAGGTTTAACTATTGGAAACACTTATTATGTAAGAGTATTTGATTATGAAATTGGAACTCCCGCAACTACCACTTTCGATATTTGTGTTGTTGACCCAGGAAGTATTATCATCATGAATAATAATAATGATGAAACAACTTGTAGCGCTGTGTTCTACGATTCAGGAGGTTCAGGTGCTGCTTACCAAAATAATGAAGCATTCACTAAAACAATTTACCCTGATGCGCCAAACAGTTTAGTGCAAGTTGTATTTAACTCTTTTGCAACTGAAAATGGGTATGATGGTTTATTAATCTATAACGGACCTAATACTGCTTCTCCTTTAATTCCTTCAGGCTTGGCCGCAGGTTTCAATCCTGCAACTGCTCCAGCAAATTCATGGTATGGAACTACTAGCCCTGGTATTGTAACTTCAACAGATGTAACAGGTGCTTTAACTTTTGTATGGGCTTCTGAAACTTCATTTACTGCAGCAGGTTGGGATGCAACAGTAGGTTGTATTTCTTCTTTATTAGCTCCAAACTGTGCTGCAAATATTCAACCAGTTGATTTAAGTGTAGGTGTTAATCCAAATCCAATCTTAACATGGTCGGCTGGTGCTGGTGCTCCTCCAACTGGTTATGATGTTTATTTTGGAACCACTCCTACACCTCCATTAGTGAGTGCTAATCAAGCAGGAACAAGTTATAGTCCTGGATTATTGTCTTTTGGAGCAACATACTATTGGAGTGTAGTTCCAGTTAATGCTAATGGTGCTGCTACAGGCTGTACAGAACAAAGTTTTGTTACTGGTACTTCTGTTGTTTATTGTAATCCAACTTCAACTTTTTGTGATGAATTTGTAAGTAATGTTGTTGTAGGAACTATCAATAACCCTAGCGGATGTACAGCTGGTGGTTATACTGATTATACAACTATTTCTACCGATGTTTATCAAGGCTTAACTTATCCTATTACAATTTCGAATGGTCCTCCAACATACGCTGCTGACCAATGTGGTATTTGGATTGACTGGAATCAAGATGGCGATTTTACTGACCCTAATGAAACTGCAACTGTTATTGGAACTCCAGGCACAGGACCTTATACTGCTAACATTGATGTTCCAGTTACTGCTAACTTAGGTTCTTCACGTTTACGTGTTAGAATTACCTTTACAGGTGCAGTTGACCCTTGTGGTAATACTACATATGGAGAAACTGAAGATTATTTATTCAATGTATTGCCTGAGCCATTCTGTGCTTATCCAGGTGGTTTAACTGTAACTAACTTAACACCAACCGATGCTCAATTAAATTGGAATAGTGTAACTAGTGCTGTTAATTATTTAGTACGTTATAAAGAAGTGGCCGATCCAGGAACTGCGCCAACATGGGTAACACCAACTGTTGTTGCTGCTCCAACTAACTTCTTAGCTATTGCTGGTTTAAATGGTAACACGCAATACGAATTCCAGGTTCAAACAGATTGCGGCTCAACTCCTTTTGGATTTAGCCCTTCATCAACTTTCTTAACACCTTGTAGTAATACAGTTTGCCCTGTAAATGCTATACAAGAAGGTGAAGTTTGTGGAACTGATGTAAACGGTGGTTGTAATATGACTGTACCTTTTTACACACCAATTGAATGTGGTGATACCATTTGTGGTACTTCATGGGCCGATGGTGGAACAAGAGATACTGATTGGTTTACATTTACATTGACGCAACCAAGTACAGTTACTTGGACCGTTGATGCTGAGTTTCCAATGGTTATTGGTTTTGTTGATGCTTCACAAGGTTGTGCGGCTCCTCAATTCTTTAATTTAAATACTACAACAGGTCTTTGTGGAAATACATTCTCTATCGACAATTTAGCTGCTGGAACTTGGTGGACATTTATTGCCCCTAATGGCTTTGCCGGATTCCCTTGCGGAACAAGTAATAATTATGTTGCTTCTTTAAATTGTGTGCCTTTAGTGGTTGCAGCTAATGACGAATGTGTTGGCGCTCTTCCTGCAGTTTGGAATACAACATGTAACCCAATCACAGGAACAGTTGATAATGCAACTCAATCTTTAACAGGTTGTTCAGGTACTGCTAATGATGATGTTTGGTATTCATTTGTTGCTACTAATACAACAGGTGTTATAGAAGTGGCTGGTTCAGCTTCTTTTGATCCGGTTATTGAATTGTTTGATGCTTGTTTTGGTAACTCTTTACAGTGTATTGATAATAATTTTGGTGCTGGTACAGTAGAGTCTGGTATTATGACTGGTTTAACTATCGGTAATACTTATTATGTACGTATTTATGATGCTGGTTTAGGCATACCTGCTACTACAAGCTTTACTTTATGTATTTATGATATTCCTCCTCCACCAGTTAATGATGATTGTTCAGGTGCTATTGCTGTTGTATGTAATACGCCAATAAGTGCCTCTACTACCTTTGCAAATGCAGAAGTTGGTGTGGCTACTTGTGGAACTACAATTACTTCTCCAGGTGTTTGGTATACAGTAATGGGTAACGGTGGTTTAATTACTGCTAGCTTATGTACTGGTACTGGCTTTGACAGTAAGATTAACGTGTTCTCTGGCGACTGTGCTAACTTAATTTGCGTTGGTGGTAATGACGACTTCTGTGGCTTACAATCAGAATATAGTTGGACAGGTGCTGCTGGAACAATGTATTACATATTGGTTCAAGGATATAATAATGCTGTAGGTAACTTTACATTAACTGTTACAACACCATTGACTGCTCCAGTAATTACTGCTTCTGGCGCTACCACCTTATGTTCAGGTGCTACCGTTGATTTAAGTAGCGATCTTGCTAATGGAAATGTTTGGTCAACTAACGAAACAACACAAACTATTACTGTAGGTATAACAGGTGATTATTCATCTACCATTACTGATGGCAACGGATGTTCTGCTACAAGTAATATCATTACAGTTACAGCTTCTGCTCCTCCAACACCAGTAATTACTTCTAGTGGTTCTACTGTTTGTGAAGGTGATACTGTTACTTTATCGATTGTTTGGACTGGTGATATCACTTGGTCTCCAACATTTGAATTTAATGATACCGTGCAAGTTTCGGCTGTTGGAACTTACGATTATTCAGTTGTTATTACTGATGCTCTAGGTTGTACTTCGCAATCAGCAATTGAAGTAGTTACAATTAACGCAACGCCAGTTGCTCAAATTCAAGCTAATGGCCCAACTACAGTTTGTGGTTCAGGTTCAGTTGATATTACAGCAAGTGGTGGTGACTCTTATTTATGGAATGATGGTGTTACAACTACGCCAACAATTACAGCTTCAGCTGCTGGTGATTATTTCTGTGTGGTATCTAATGCAAATGGTTGTACCTCAGTAACAAGTACCATTACTGTGGGTATTTTCCCAGCCCCCGCAACACCAACTGTTACAGCAAGTGGTGCAACTACTTTCTGTGATGGTGGAACGGTAACTTTGTCTTCATCAACAGCAAATGCTTATGATTGGGGCAATGGTAATACTGCGCAAGATTTAATTGTAACTGTTTCAGGTTCTTATACAGTTACTACTACAGATGTTAATGGTTGTACTGCGGTTTCAACTGCTGAGGTTGTTACCGTTAATCCTAATCCAATTGTTACGGTAACAGCTAACGGTCCAACTACTTTCTGTTTAGGTGGTACTGTTGATTTAACCTCTTCTCAAGCTACTGGAAACCTTTGGACTAATTCACAAACTGCGCAAACAATTGCTGTTAACGCAAGCGGAAACTACTCCACTACTGTAACTGATGTAAATGGTTGTACAGGTGTTTCTAATGTGATTGCTATCACTGTAAACTCTGTTCCAGTACCTACAATTACTGCTAATGGTTCATTATCATTATGTAATGGTGCAACAGTTGATTTAACTTCTAGTAGCGCTACTGACAATACATGGAGTACAGGTTCAACGAACCAAACTATTACGGTTTCAACTGCTCAATCAATTACTGTTACTGTACTTGATCCTGCAACTGGTTGTTCTGCAACTTCATTGGCTACTGTAACCACAGTTGGTGCAGGTGCAACTCCATACATTATTGTGGGTGGCCCAACCATCATCTGTGAAGGTGAAGAAGTGCAATTATTAAGCAGCGAGCCAAGTGGAAATACTTGGAGTAATGGTGCAACTACGAATTCAATCTCGGTTGCTACTACTGGAATTTATACAGTAACGTATACTTCTCCAGGTGGATGTACTGCAGTTTCAGCTAGTGTTCCTGTTTTGGTTAATCCAGATCCTACACCAAGTTTCACCTTTAACGCTTCGTTAGGTGGCTTTACACAATTTACCAATACTTCGCAAGATTACTTAACAAGCAATTGGGATTTTGGAGATGGCAGCCCTTGGTCTAATGCCGATAGCCCTTCACATACTTATACTGGCGATGGTACATTTATTGTAACTTTAACAGTAGGTAATGGTTGTGGTACTGAAACGATAGTTGACACAGTTGTAATTGTTGGAACAGGCATCGAAACATTGGCTGATGGAACTTCTTTAGAGTTGTATCCAAACCCAACATCAGATGTAATTAATGTATCCTTCAGTGGTTCAAAAACCCAAAACCTAGCGGTTAGGGTAGTGAACATGAATGGTCAATTGGTTTACACAGATGCAGTAGGTCAATTCGCTGGTCAATACAAAAATGCTATTGATTTAGGCGCTGCTGCTAAAGGTGTTTACTTTGTTCAATTAATTACTGATCAAGGTACAATCAACAGAAAAGTTGTATTGCACTAAGCTTAATTAGTTTATAATAAAAA
Source organism: Bacteroidia bacterium (assembly GCA_044374175.1). Lineage (GTDB taxonomy): Bacteria > Bacteroidota > Bacteroidia > UBA4408 > UBA4408 > CAIKXD01. The sequence goes on from JBILPB010000001.1 coordinate 40,207, forward strand.
AGGGGCTTCTGAAATTCAGAAGCCCCTTTTTTGTTTTGTTTAAATTGTAGAAGTTCTTATGTGTTGTATAGTCGTTATTTGTTTAAAATGATGGTGAAGTATATTAGCAACGAAATACTGCTAGGGAAAAGATGAAAATGCAAGCCAATCTCATTAAGGCTACCTACTAACTTTAATGAGATTATCAACGCGTGTTTATTTTTTGTGTTGATGCTGCTTTGCGGTGCTTCGGGCGCTGCCCTCGAAATGACGTGTGAACCAATGGGCGCGCTGGTGGAGCGGGCTCGTAAAGAAGTTAAGATGAATAGGCGTGATGTTATGAAAGACTTACAAGTATAGCACTAGCGCTATGAAATGACACTATGACTAACAACAAAAAAAAGCCTGAATAAATCTAATTATTCAGGCTTTCATTTTATAGAAACTTATATTAAAGCGTATTTTTAACTAAAAGTTTAAATCCTTTACCGTGTACATTTACAATTTCTAAATTTGGATCCTCTCTTAAATACTTGCGCAGTTTGGCTATGTATACATCCATACTACGTCCGTTAAAGTAGTTATCATCGTGCCATATAGATTTTAAGGCAAATGTTCTGTCTAATACATCATTTACATTAATACAAAGCAATTTTAAGAGTTCTGCTTCACGCGTGGTTAACTTTTGCGCCTTGCCTCCAACTTCTAATTTTTGCAAGTTAAAATCAAACTTGTAATCGCCCACTTCAAAATTATTTTGATCGCTATTGGTTAAGGTCTGGTTTTTTGTTCTGCGCAAAATGGCTTTTAAGCGTAACAGCAATTCTTCCATGCTAAATGGCTTGGTTAAATAGTCATCGCCACCCGCATTAAAACCTTCAATGGTATCTTCTTTCATTGATTTGGCGGTAAGAAAAACGATAGGTGTTTCGGCATCTAGTTTTCTTACTTCGCGGGCTAGGGTATAGCCGTCCATTACTGGCATCATTACATCAAAAATACATACATCAAATACATTATTTTTGAATTGTGTAAGTCCTTCTTTACCATTGGTAGCTAAGGTAGTATCATATTCTTTGGCTTGAAGATATTCGAGCAATAAATTTCCTAAATTAGGATCATCTTCAACTAATAACACTCTTGGTTTGAATTCTTTTGTCATAAATCTTTATTTTTAAATATTAGTTTTCTAATTGCTTATAAGGGAAGAAACATGTAAAGGTGCTTCCAACTCCAAGGGCACTCTCTACAAAAATGCTGCCACCATGCTTTTCTATAATTGCTTTAACATAACTTAACCCTAATCCAAATCCTTTTACATTGTGAATGTTGCCCGTTGGCACCCTATACAATTTATCAAATATTCTTTTTTGATTTTCTTTATTGATGCCCATTCCGTTATCTTTAACGCCAATGTACACTCCTTTATTATCGCTTTTAGTAAAAATTGTGATTTTAGGATTTTCGGTGGAATACTTCAATGCATTGTCTAAAAGATTATAAATAATATTTGAAAGATGCACCTTATCGGCACTCACAACCGATTCAATGGCATCAAATTCAATTTCTATTTCTGCTTTTTTATTTTCAATTTGTACATAACTGTTGTTGAGCACATCTTCAATAATCTCGTGCACATCAAGTGATTTTAATTTTAATTTTAGTTCTCCTTTATCTAACACCGCGGTTTGTAATACATTTTCTACCAAGAGTCCTAATCTTTTATTTTCATCCTTTATTACCTTAACGTAATTACTTAATTTCTGGGGACTTTTTTCTACAGTTGTATCACCAAGTACTTCGCAAGCTAAAGAAATAGTAGAAATAGGTGTTTTAAATTCGTGCGTCATATTATTAATGAAATCGTTTTTGATTTCGGAAAGCTTCTTTTGCTTGAATATAGTGGCAATAGTATATGAAAACATCCAAATAATTAATAAAATTAAAAATGCCGAGCCAAGCAGCATATACCATAGGTTACGTAAAATATAGTTCTGTTGTGAGGGAAAATATAAACTTAAATACCTGGGATTAATAAAAATGTTCTGAGCGGTAAGACTGATGCGGTAAGGCGATTTTAATAAAACAGGAATTAATTGCGCTTTAACCGGAAAAACAAAGGCATTTTGATTTTGATTGAGGATGCCATATTCATATTTTGTATCGATGCCCTGTTCTTTCAATTCGCTTCTAACCATGCTGTCAAGTAAAACAGTGTCAATTTTGTTGCTGTAATCGTTGTAAATATTGATACTCACCAATTCATCAAAAATATCGTTCATCATATCCTCCTGATTTAAAAACCAGCTCAGGCTTTTATTGCCCCCTTCTTTTTGGTTTACCGAAAAAGGTTCTTTCTTTTTTAAATCTACATTTATTTTAAAATCGGGGTGATTAAGGGCATTGCTTTTATATGTTTTGGTGCTTTGTTTTTTGGTTTGTACGCCACCGCTATCGGTAATTATTTCTTCAAACACATTTAAACGCATGTCTTTGTAGTCGTTTTTTCTTTTATTGAAGGATATTTTATTTTCAGATAAATGATCATCGCGTTCTGATTGACGGTGCATGTTTAATCTGCGTGTTACTTTAGCAGCAACAGCTTTCTTTTCGAGGTTATAAGCTACTTTGTGCAAGGCTTCGCTTACAGCAGCATCAAATCTTTCTTGTTTAATTTCTACTGCACTTTTAATCCAATACAACTGAAAGGCAATTAATCCACCAATAGCAAGCAGGATAACGACAATTGCTAATAAAATTTTTTTATTGTTCACTCAAATTTTTGTTTGATTTATTAAAGCAATTCAAAGTTATACAAGCCTTGTGAGTACTGCCTTGGCTTAACCTTTTTTAACATGCTGTTTTACATATAATTACCATTCATAACAATTAAAATTGGCAGTTGTTGAATTGCTGTGTACTTTTATTGCAGTTTAAAATTACAAGCACATAACTTCCTTAAAAAGATTGGAATGTATTATAGATTTTTATTGTTTTTTCTTTTTTTGAGTGAAATAGGTTTATCTCAAACATCAGTAAATACTGAGCAAAATGTAATTGTTGGCATTTCTGATGTAAGGGTATTGGAACGAAGTTTAAGTTATAGATGGTACAAGGATGGCTATTTTAATTATCAGAGCAATATTTCGGCCATAAACGCCATAAAAGAAATGCCCAAAGACATACAATTTATGGTGTTTGCAGGTACCTGGTGTGAGAAAAGTCAACAGTTGCTACCACAGTTTTATAAGGTTATGGATTTAGCAGGCATAAGCAGACAGCGCGTAAAATTATGTTTTTTAGATAGAGATAAAAGATCGCCTCAAGGCATAGAAAATAATTACAGTATAAACAGTACACCAGTTTTTATTATCCTGCAAAAGGGGATAGAGATTGGCAGAATTACCGAAGCAATAAACCAATCGATAGAAGCAGATATTGCCGATTTAATTCCCACAAAACAGTAAGGAAAATACTTTATGAATGAATTTGATATTTTTGAATTACCCAACGGTTTGCGTGTTATTTATAAGCAAGTGGTGGGCGAAGCGGCACATTGTGGTATCATTTTAAATGCTGGAACCAGAGAGGAAAAGCAAACAGAGCAAGGCTTAGCACATTATATTGAACATACTTTATTTAAAGGGACCTCAAAACGCAGGTTTTATCACATTTTAAGCAGAATTGATAGTGTGGGCGGAGAGCTTAATGCTTATACATCCAAGGAAGAAACTTGTATATACGCTTCATTTCAAAAACAGTATTTAGAACGAGCTGTGGAACTTATTGCTGATATTACTTTTAACTCTACTTTTCCGGTAAAGGAAATAGAAAAAGAAAAGGATATTATTATTGATGAAATTCACTCCTACAAAGACACTCCTGCTGAGCAAATTTATGATGATTTTGAAACACATTTGTTTAATAAACATCCATTAGGAAACAATATTTTAGGCACTATAGAAAGTGTAAAAAGCTTTAAACAAAAACACATTATTGATTTTATTAAACGCCATTACCTTATTAAAAATATGGTGTTTAGTATTGTTGGAAATTACAAAAAGGAATCTGTAAAAAAAGTAATGGAAAAGTATTTCTCACAGTATATCACAAAAGGAAATCCATCCATTAGAAAGGCTCCAGCACCTAACAAAACATTTCATGTAACTAATAAAATAAATTCGAACCAGTCGCATAGTATCATTGGCAGCATTGCGCCCTCTTCCGCTTCCAAAAAAAGAACGGCTATGGTGTTGCTTAATAATTTACTGGGAGGAACAGGTATGAACAGCAGGTTAAATTTAAACATCAGAGAAAAGTATGGATTTGCTTATAATTTAGATTCTAACTATGTGGCTTATAGCGATACAGGGCTGTTTGCCGTGTATTTAGGTACCGATAAAAAGTACTTGCAAAAAACCACTACTTTGGTCTACAGAGAGCTTAAAAAGTTAAGAGACACACCCATAAGCGCCATGCAATTGCACAGAGCAAAGCAGCAATTATGTGGCAATATTGCTTTGGCGCAAGAAAACAATAGTAGTGTAATGCTGGCGCTAGGCAAGAGTTTGCTGATGTTTAATAAAGTAGATACATTGAATGCTATTTACGAAGAGATAGAAAAAATTACTGCCAAACAGTTATTTAATATTGCCAACGAAGTTTTTGATGAAAAACATATGAATTCATTAACATTTGAGTAGCATGGAAATTGTAAATGTTGACATAGAGAAATATTGCGAATTGCATAGTGAAGCAGAGAGCCTGTTATTGCAAAAAGTGAATAGAGAAACTCATTTAGAAGTATTAATGCCTCGCATGCTATCGGGCCATTTACAAGGAAGGTTTTTGGCTATGTTGAGCAAAATGATTCAACCTAATTGTATATTAGAAATTGGAACCTTTACAGGCTATGCCGCACTTTGTTTAGCTGAGGGCTTAAAGCCTAATGGCAAATTAATTACAATTGATATTAATGAAGAATTGGCTACGCGTGTAAATCAATATTTTGCCCAATCTGATAAGGCTTCTCAACTTCATTATATGAACGGAGATGCACAAAAAATAATTCCGGATTTAAATGAAAAGTTTGACTTGGTTTTTATTGATGCCGATAAAAAAAACTATGCTAAATACTACGAAATGGTGTTTGATAAAGTAAATCCAGGGGGTTATATTATTGCTGATAATGTATTGTGGAGTGGAAAAGTGGTTGATGCTAATTATAGCAATGATGCAGATACATTAAATATGTTGGCTTATAATAAAATGATGGTTAATGATGCTCGTGTGGAGCCTTTGTTGGTGCCTTTGCGTGATGGTTTGATGATTTGCAGGAAGAAGTGATTTAATTTAAATTCATTTTTGGTAAACGATAGAGTTCGCCATCGGCAATCATAATGGCATGTATTTTGAATTTAATAAGATCAAAAATTGGCATTTTTAGTAAAGCCGTCATGACTTCATTTTTGTTTCTACAATTAAATAAAATCCAACCCTTAGTACGCGCTGCATTGATGGTATATTGCTGAATAATGCCCTTTTCAATCAAATCATTAATAAGCATACGATGTGAGGGTATCAAGTTAAAAAACTCCTCATCTTGTATTTCGGGTAAGGTTATTTCTACCATAAAATTTTCCATAAGTGCTGCTTTTTTGATTGGTGAATTTTAAAAATTGTTGTCCTATTTATTAGTTCAACATTTAATGTGTGCTCAAAACATATACCACTAATTTTGAACTGACAAATTAAACGATTTTGTTGGTTTGGCGATGACGCAAATACATAACGTGTATGAAAAGAGAAAAGTACTTTTTTGAAAGGTGTTTTAGTAATTAGAAGATGGGTTGCCCCAAAAAAAGGTTTGCTGTGTTGTTTTCCTTTTAATTCTATTATTTCAATCAATTAATATTTTATCAGTCAATTAAATTCTTAATTTCGCTGCAATTATCATAACATACTATGTTGGACAACGACTTAAATCAAAGAATAGAGGAAGCCTTAAAACAAATAAGACCATTTTTAGAAGCTGATGGTGGCAATGTATCACTGGTGGAGGTTACTGATGATTTTGTGGCAAGAGTAAAGCTTCACGGAAGTTGTAGTACATGCAATATGAGTATGATGACGATGAAAGCAGGCGTTGAAGAAACAGTTAAAAGAGCAGTAAAAGAAATAAGAGCAGTAGAAGCTATTAATTTACCAGTTGGTGTTTAAACTATTTTATCATGATTAAAGCAGACCTCAACAACCATGTATTTGATATCGTATTTGACGATAAGGGTTATCAATTAGGGAAAATCAATAATCAGGCATTTACAATTGACAGAGTTAAGTCTTCGGACAACAATTGGCACATTCTTAAGGAAGGAAAATCGTATAACATAGAAATTTTAAAGGTAGATAAAGTTGCCAAACAGGTTGACTTAAAAATGAATGGCAAATTAAATTCGGTTAAACTAAGTGATCAGTTTGATGCTTTACTTAAAAGCCTGGGGATGGACAATTTGGCAGCTAAAAAAGTATTGGAATTAAAAGCCCCTATGCCTGGATTGGTCTTAAGTATTTTAGCAAACGAAGGCGACACCATTGCAAAAGGTGATTCCTTGCTGGTATTGGAAGCGATGAAAATGGAAAATATAATTAAATCACCTACTGAAGGTGTGATTAAAAAAATACATGCTATTAAAGGCAATGCAGTAGAAAAAAATCAATTGTTGATTTCGTTTCAATAAATAGGTAACATGTTGGTTTCTGTTGTTATTCCTTGTTACAATGTTGAGAAATACATCCTGCAATGCTTGCAATCATTGTTAAATCAAAAGCACAAAGATTTACAAATTATTTTTGTCAATAATCAATCTACAGACAGCACCCTTAGCTTATTAACACGTTTAGCTACAGAGCATAGTTCTTTAATTACTTTGGCTGAAGAGCCACAAAAAGGTGCGCCATACGCAAGGAACAGAGGTTTACAAGAGGCTAAAGGGGAGTATGTTCAGTTTTTAGATGCCGATGATTTGTTAGAGCCCGATAAAATTGCACATCAGGTTAAATTAATCAATGAAAATAACTTTCCAGATATTATTGCATCTGATTACCACAGACAAGCGATTGACGGGAATAAAAAACTTCATCAAGTAAATGCTAAAGATTTTTGGCAAGCCTTATTATACACACAGTTGGGCATCACAAGTGCTAATTTATTTAAAACTATTGCTGTAAAAAATGCGGGTGGTTTTGATGTAACTCTTAAAAGCAGTCAAGAGTATGCATTGATGTTCAAAATGATGTGTAAAGAGGCTGTATTAATTCATGATACTAATCCACTCTCTATAATTAGAGATAGAGTAGAAGGGGCCATATCGCAACAAAATGCTGCCGAAAACATGGAGCGTTATTTGAATTTAAGAATTGCCATCGTAAAATATCTTGAAATAAAAAAGGGTAAAGAAAAAATGCACCCTTATTATCAAGCATTATTTGATGCCATAAGAGTACTTTACAAACATAATCAAACACTTGCTATTAAGGCATTTAAAGAAAATTTACCACAAGATTTTAAGCCCTCTGCAAGCGCTGCCACAACAAGTAGTTATGCTTTGCTTTTTAAAATTTTTGGCTTTGAGCGTACTGAAAAAATAAAGGCTTTGTTCAAATAAAACAGGAGCAATAAGGTTGGCGAGGTCCGATAGCTCGGACGCAGAACCTTTGACAGAATTCGAGAGATTTTTATTGCGGCATTCTAGTTGGAAAAACATACTCAAGTTTTAATAAAAGTAGCCTTGTAAGAAAAACAAAGGTGCTAATTAAATAAACTTACGATTATTAGTAGCTTTGCATTTTTAAAAATTGACCATGCAAGACAATACACCACCGAGGACTGAACTAGAAAAATTAGGTGAGTTTGGGCTCATCAACTTTCTTACAAAAAACATTATACATAAACAAAATAGCACTTTAAAAGGTGTTGGTGATGATGCCGCAGTGCTTAGTTTTGATGCTGCTAAAAAATGTGTTGTAACCACTGATATGTTGGTAGAGGGAGTCCATTTCGATTTATCGTATGTGCCATTAAAACATTTGGGTTATAAAGCAGTAATGGTTAACATTTCTGATTTGGCAGCAATGAACGCTATGCCTCGCCAGATAACGGTTTCAATAGCTTTAAGCAATCGTTTTTCTTTAGAAGCAGTTGATGAATTGTACCAGGGTATTTATTTGGCTTGTGAGAAATACAATGTTGATGTTATTGGTGGCGATACTACCTCTTCAACTTCGGGATTGGTAATTAGTGTTACTGCTATTGGTGAAGCTTTAGAAGAGGATTTGGTATACAGAGATGGTGCCAAAGAAAATGATTTAATAGTAGTGAGTGGCGATTTGGGTGCTGCTTATGTTGGTTTGCAATTGTTAGAGCGCGAAAAGGATGTTTATTTAAGTTCAAACAAGCAAGTGCAACCCGATTTAGAAGGCCATGATTACATTTTAGAAAGACAACTTAAACCTGAAGCAAGAACTGATATTACAGAATTGCTTAAAAAGTTAGATGTTATTCCCACTTCCATGATTGATATTTCGGATGGGCTTTCTTCTGAAATGTTGCATGTTTGCAAGGCTTCGGGAATGGGTTGTAATTTGTATGAAGAGAAAATTCCGATTGATCCAACGACTTATAACACGGCCAGAGAGTTTAATTTAGACCCAACAGTTTGCGCTTTAAATGGAGGAGAAGATTATGAATTGCTTTTTACTATTGATTTAACGGACTTTGATAAAATAAAAGCTAATCCTAATTTTACGGTTATTGGACATATTACTGAGCAAGCGCAAGGTTGTAACCTGATAACAAAGTCCGGAGCATTATATCCGCTTACAGCGCAAGGCTGGAATGCATTGCAAGAGCCAGAAAAAGAAGAGGAAAAACCAGAAGAGTAATTAATTCACTCTTTTTATTTTTGCTCCTATAGCATTCAAACGCTCGTCAATTCTTTGGTAGCCACGGTCTATTTGTTCGATGTTGTCGATAACACTTTTTCCTTCGGCACTCATAGCAGCAATCAACAAAGCTACACCAGCTCTAATATCTGGCGAAGTCATAGATATACCTTTTAAAGCGTGGTGGTGATTTAAGCCTATTACCGTTGCTCTGTGCGGATCGCAAAGAATAATTTGCGCACCCATATCGATAAGTTTATCTACAAAAAACAACCTGCTTTCGAACATTTTTTGATGAATCAATACACTGCCTTTTGCTTGCGTGGCTACTACTAGTGCAATGCTTAACAAATCGGGTGTAAAGCCCGGCCAAATAGCATCAGCAACAGTCATAATAGAGCCATCAATAAAGGTGTCAATTTCGTAAGAGTCTTGGGCAGGAATAAACAAATCATCACCACGTAATTCCATCTTTATGCCTAATTTACGGAACACATCAGGGATCACCCCTAACTCTTGATAAGCCACATTTTTAATTGTAATTTCCGATTGAGTCATAGCGGCAAGTCCAATAAAACTGCCTATTTCAATCATGTCGGGGAGCATTCTGTGCGTGGTGCCTCCAAGATATTCAACACCATCGATAACCAATAAATTACTTCCAATTCCGCTTATTTTTGCGCCCATTCTGTTCAACATTTTACACAGTTGTTGAATATACGGTTCACAAGCAGCATTGTATATGGTAGTGGTTCCTTTAGCCATTACAGCGGCCATTACAATATTGGCAGTGCCTGTCACAGAGGCTTCATCTAAAAGCATGTAACAGCCTTGCAGGTTACTTGCTTCTACCCTGTAAAAACTATCATTTTCATCATACTCAAACTTAGCGCCCAGGTTTTGGAAACCAATAAAATGAGTGTCTAACCTTCTGCGACCAATTTTATCGCCACCTGGACGTGGTATGTAGCCCTTTCCAAAGCGGCTTAACAATGGACCAACAATCATGATGGATCCGCGCAAAGCGGCACCTTTCTTTTTAAATTCAGGACTATTGAGATAATCGACATTTACAGCATCGGCCTGAAAAGAGTATTCTTCATGTCCAGTTTTTTCAACTTTTACACCTAATGCTTTGAGTAAATCAATCAGTTTGTTTACATCTACAATATCGGGCACATTACCAATAATTACCTTTTCGGGAGTTAATAAAACTGCACATAAAATTTGCAGCGCCTCATTTTTTGCTCCTTGAGGAATTATTTCACCTTTGAGGCGCGTGCCGCCTGTTACTTCAAATGTTGCCATTGTATACGCATTTAAATATTTATACAAAGTTTCATTTTTATAGTATGAAAGCTGCTATCAAAAAAAAATATTGTTAACGATGTATTGTGGATTGTTTAAATTAGACTCATCCCTAAATTTAACATTTTGTTGTTTTATAGAATCTCTTAAAATAATACTTTTGTGTCACAAAATTACTCTTGAGAAAACTAGTAGCCCATATTTTACTTCTGTCATTTGTCCTGCAAATAGGTCATTCTATGGCTATTGGGAATGTTATACATAGAGTTGTTTATGAAATAAATTCTTTTTACAATGACGATTGTTCATCAAGTTTTTTCGATTTTATTTTTAGTGATGTAGTGAACGAAACGCAGGAAAATGAGGAGGAAACCCAAAAGAATTTGAGTGCCGATTTATTTTGCAAATATGAAGTTGCGCATACTATAACTTGCGGTTTTGAAACAGAGCAAAAATTATATTTAACACTTTCGGCATTTTTTGCCACAGGCTTTTACTTTTCGCTGATACAGCCGCCTGATTAATTCATTATTTCTTTTCTATTGCTTTTAATTGAATCAATCTGATGATTGATTTGATGTGTTTTTTATTTCATTTTTTTAAAGATAGTACCCGGATGTTTCTGTGGTGGATAATTTAAGGGCAGGTTTTGAGTTTTCCTGCCCTTGCATCCGGGCTCTTGAGGCTTTTCAGTAGCGGATATCAACAAATAAGCAATTAATTAAGAGAGCATTGCAGGACCCATTTAAGTAGTTTTTTTAAAAATAAGTTTGTTCAAACACCAGAAAAAAAGGCTATTACAAGGGGCTATTATTCAAATTTTTATTGATAATAATGAATTTGAAAAGTAAACGCAGGCATCCTAATAGTATCAGCTGTTAACTTGAGGATAAAAAAACACTCAAGTGTATTTGTCAATCAACTTAACTTTTTTAACTATTATAATACTTACTATCCCAGCTGATATCACTAAAATTTTTATGGGCAGTGGAGCCTAAAAAGATAGTAAAAAAGAACAAAGCAATAAATGAATGTATGGTTAACCAAACCCTTAATGAAAGCTCATTATCAGGCGCCACGTTTAACCAATTGTAAGGTATTCCAAAGGCGATAATGGCTGCTGGTAACCACATAAAAATAAAGTAGCTGTAAACACTTTTTATTGGATAAGAAATCAAAGCTCTATACCAAGCCAAATCGTTGCCCCATTGGTGTATTAAATAATATCTGTTGTCGGCTAACTGCGCAAATAAGAGTGGATCTTTGTTGCAGTCTTCTAGTTTAAAAACTTCGGCAGGAGCCACCACTTTAAAGGTTTTAATTTTTACATTGTATTTTTCTTCAAAAGCTTTTATTTTTGAAATAGCATCATAAGGGAAAGGGGCTTTAAAATAAGATGAATCTAAAAAACGCAAATTGTATTTTAGGCAAATGGTTTTGATTTCTTTTATAGTAAACAAATTTACATTATCGCTTTCATCAAGAGTGTTTATATCTAATATTTGATCTACCGGATGATGCTGTAAACGGTACAATACATCTTCATCGAGCTTTACCGATGTGCTTAAAATTGTAGCCACATGATCGAGTATGTTAGTCGACTTTTCCTTTTGTTCAACTAAGGCTGTTTTAATATTTACTTGCTTAAAATTCATCATGCTAAAGTTATAGTTATTGCACTTTTTTATTAATATAAAAACAAGAATGTAAAAACAATGTTTATGGCGCTTTTAAGATTAACAAATTAAACGATGTTATATCTATTTAGCAACAACAATTCGTTCAGTAAAACATGTAGTATTTGTTTTAATTGTACAAATATAAATACCAGGTAATAAATCCTGCGTTGAGGTTTGTATAACGTGCTTACCAGCTGGCAGTTCTTGCATAATAGGTTGTTGCATTAATCTTCCTGTTAAATCGTTTAAGGTATATGAAACATCTGCTTTTTCGTTAAGGTCCAGTTTGATTGTAAAACTTTCGTTGGTTGGATTTGGATAAATTTCTAATGCACTACTGGTTATTTTTTCTGATACATTTAAAGCACTTGGTGTATTTGCAAACCCGGCTTGAAATACTTCTTTTGTGGTGGGGTTTTGCACCCAACTTACTAAAGTAAAACCTGCACTGGTACCCCATATATTGTAACTCCCTGGAGTAACATTGCCATAGGTAACTTTATAATTTTTATTGATGGTATAAATAGTATCTTCATTGATGTTACTAATTACTGTTCCCACATAATTAGGCAACATTTTACGCATCACATAATGAAAAGTAGTTTGGCTGGTAGTGCCACCTGTATAAGTATAAAAATCTTCTGTTAATGCTAAATAAACCCTTAAAGGTGTGCTCATGGCTGTGTATGGTGTTATTGAGCTGGTTGCCTTAACAGTATCGCCTGATAAATAAAAATAGGGCACTAAATTAAATGCCGATTCACCGCTGGCTGCATCAATAACTGATTGATCGAATGTAGCCGTTGCAACACCATTTAAATATGTTTTTGGAATTGCATTTACAGCATACATACTTCTTCTTCCACTGCCATCGTTATTATAACTTGGGTCATCATCTGGCGCAGGCCAATTCATTTGGTACTTCACTGCAGCTACTTGACCACCGTCCTCATTGGCATTGATAGAAGCTAAAAAAGGATCAAACATAACATTGAAACTTGCGCATGGCCCACAAGTACTGCTTGTAAATTCTTCAATTAAAGGCAGCTGTGGAACTGTTGTTCTAGCCACAAAAAATTCAGTTTCAATGCTGTTTAATGAATTATTTAATTTATCAGTAAACCAAACTTTAAGCTTATGATCGGAAACAGGAAGGTTAAAAAGATGGGTGAACGTTATTTCCTGTGATTGTTGATGTAAGATAGCTAAAGAAATATTTTTAGTTCCAGAGACTTCATTATCAATGGCAAAATTTGCAACTATTTCTTCATGCAAATCTTTCCCCAAATTAGTAACTTTTACCTTAATTGTGTTTGAGGTATTTTGTTTGATTGCCATAGGAAATTGAATGAATTTACATTGAATATCGGCATTATTTTGTGCAAATACATTTGCACTTATAACACAAATAAAAAAGCAGAAAATGAAGTATTTGTTTTTCATCTGATTTAAAGTTTGGTTAATCAAATGTAATTTTATTTGCTTTATAAATCAAATTTTAATGATTCATTTTCAAGCCTTTAATATAAATTCATTTTATTTGAAGAATGATACACTAGACTATCTTACCAAACTTACTGTGCCTCTGCTTTGGATATCATTTAACAAAGGTTTTCCATTTTTATCTGAGGCTTCTAATTCCCAGATATACAAACCAAGTGGAGAAGCAGTTCCTTTATAAGTTCCATCCCAGCCTAAATTGATATCTTTTGTCTGAAAAATTTTTTCTCCCCAACGATTGTAGATAATTAATTGATACTCTTTTAAATCCATTCCAAAGGCAGTAAACACATCATTTAAACCATCGCCATTTGGAGTAAAGGCGCTAGGCATATAAATAGAACTACACTCTGCAGTAACTACAAGTGAATCTGTTGCTTTGCAAGTTCCATTATCAACAGTTAGGTAATAAGTAGTAGTGTTTATTGGAAATGCATTTACATCAAAAGTATTGTTATTACTCAAGCCTAAGGCTGGCTCCCATAAAGGTGTTCCATCACCTATACCATTAAGCATAACACCATTAACACAATCGCTTGTAACATCCTCTCCAGCTTCTACCATAGGTTTTGGTAAAAAAGTGATATTTACATTATTAGAAGCTGTGCATCCTCCACTGCTAACCACCATTACACCGTAATTTCCAGAGCTGGTTACTGCTATTTGTATGCCACTTTCGCTAGTTGTCCAATCAATTTGATTGAAGTTTTGCGTAGTACTTAAATACACAATATCGCCATCGCAAGGAAAAGGGTTAGCATTGTATATACTAACAGATATACTAGCGTTAAAAGAAACGATTACTGCATTGGATGCGGCAGAACAGCCTGAAGCATTGGTTATAACCACACTGTAATCACCAGTTTGGGCAGCCAAAAAAGTATTTAAAGTGGCTCCGGCAATACTTATACCTGCATTATACCACTGGTAAGATGCAGCACCCGAAGCTACCTGCAATAAAACAGGAACGGCATTACAAATAAGCACTGGTCCTGCAGGTGTAATCTGAGCGGTTGGTAAGGGTAAAAGATTTATAATTGTTTGTGCGGAACTAGTATTGCAACCATTTGCATTTGTTGTAGAAACAGTATAGCTGCCTGTTTCTGTAACAACTAATGTATCTGCTGTAGCTCCTGCAATAATATTATTATTTACATACCACTGATAATTTGCTAGTCCTGCTGTTGCTTGTAAAGTAAGTGATTGGCCTTGACAAAAGCTAAGCTGCCCATTGGTAGAGGCAATGGTTGGTATAGTTGCAGTGAGTAAAGTTACTGTGGTTGGTGTTGATATGGCAGAGCAGCCATTGGCGCTGGTTACCTGTAAAGTATAATCACCTGCACTGCTTACTGTAAATTGTTGATTAGTTGCACCAGCAATTGCTACACCATTGAGCAACCATTGATAATTATTGGCAGTGTTTGTACTTTCTAATATTACATTTTCGCCAGTACAAATTGTTGTTGATGACAGGGCATTGATAACGGCTGTTACAGCTGGTGTTACATTTACCTGGATTGTATTAGAAATTCCTGAACACGAACCACTGCCAACCGAAACAGTGTAGTTGCCACTTTGCGTTACAACTAAACTAGCATTTGTTTCTCCTGGTATTGCTGCTCCATTTAACTGCCATTGGTATGTTCCAACGGTGCTAGTGCTCAATGTTACATTATTTCCTTCGCAAAAACTTACAGGTCCGTTGGCGGTAATATTTGGTGTTGCACCTGCTCCAACTTGAATATAGCCAATTTGTGTACTTGTAAATGTACCGCAGGTATTTGTAATTTGTAAAGTTACCGTAAAGTTGCCTGAATTATTATAACAAACTGAACTTGGATTTTGTGCATTTGAGGTACCTGTTGCAGCACCCGAAAAAGTCCAAAACCAAGCCGATGGACTTCCTAAACTATTATCTGTAAAAGCAATACAATCGCCAGGGCAAACTGATGTATTTGATGCTGTAAAAGCTGGTACTCCCAATAGGCCGTTTGTTGCACCCATAGTAATATTTGCATTACATTTTATTTGCCAAGTTGATGCTGCATCGCAAGTTCTTCCCACAGAACAGCCATCGGTTGAAGTAGGCACCAATGCAAAACCAGCATTATTTGGCTTATTAATATTTAATGGGGCGCATGCAGCTAAAGCTATTGAGGTAATGTTTATTGGAAATTGCCCAGCTCCCCAATAAATAGCATCTTGCTGCACCCCTGCACTATTTACCAGAATTATTTGTTCATCAGCGTTTGAAAGTATGCCTATCGTATTGCCTGCTGTGCAGCCACAAGTTCCAATATTCAAATCTACTGTTCCTCCTGAACCATTGCTACCGATAATAAAATATCCATTTGCTGCTATGCTTGATCCAGCAGGGAAGGTTACGGAATAATCACCATCTGTTAGTACAAAGCAGCTTAAATCTACTGCTGTGTTGCATGTATTGTATAATTCAATCCACTCTGCGGTATTGGGCTCGCAGGCGCCATCACAAGCATTGCTGGGGTTAACCATAACTTCATTAATTAGCACGCATTGGGCATTGCTGTTAAGGGTTAAAAAAAATAAGCTAATATTTAGCAATAAAAATTTCATTTTAAAAAATAATGTGCAAAGTTAATTCTAAAAAAATGAGTAATGTAAAGGATATGTTAATTTAGGCAAACAACTTATTAATATAGGTAAAAAAATTATCTACATTCTATTTTTTAATAATACGTAACAACGAATATTGCCGTTTGTTTTATGCTGTTGTTAATGCTTTGATTGCATTTCAAAGTTTTATAGATAGGCCTATAAATAATAATATTTTATTTTCCGTTAAAGGGATTAAACTGCCTTGTATGAATGCCCATTGCCACTGCACGCCCTATTTTATCTGCGCCAAAGCGCTGTCTCATTTTATCCATGGCTTGGTATAAACGAATAATTTCTTCGCTGTCTTCAAACAAATTAATTTGCTGGCCACCACCTACCAAATGGCTAAAACGAACGCCCACCAAGCGTATCAGCATTCTGCGTTCGTATAGTTTATCAAATAATTCTTTTACTTTAGGGATAAGTAAATGGTCGCTAGCCGTGTAGGCTACTCTGCATTGTGTAGTATGTGTATCAAAGTTGGAGTACCTTATTTTGACAGTTACACAGGCGGTTAACTTGTTGGAAGCGCGCAATTGATAGGCTAATTTTTCGGTCATTTTAATTAATAAACTTTTAATCATAGCAACATCTATGGTATCGCTTTCAAAGGTTTCTTCGCTGCTTAAACTTTTTCTTTCGTTGTAAGGTAACACGGGCGAATCGTCTTCGCCATTGGCTTTGCGCCAAATGCTAATGCCATTTTCGCCAAAGGCTTTGGCCATGAGCTCCACAGGCATTTGCTGTAAGGTATATACTTTTTCTACTCCCATGGTGCGTAATAGATGGTATGTTTTTTCGCCAATCATGGGTATTTTTTTTACAGATAATGGGGCCAGAAAACTTTTTTCGAACCCGAAATCTACTTTAAGCTGATTGTTGGGTTTGGCTTCATCGGTGGCAACTTTGCTTACCGTTTTGTTGGGCGACATGCCAAATGAAATAGGCAAACCCGTTTCTTTAATAATGCGCTGCCTAAGCTCACTGGCTAATTGATAACACCCAAAAAAGCGATCCATTCCAGTAAGGTCCATGTAAAATTCATCAATAGAAGATTTCTCGTAAAGCGGAACACTTTCTTTTACAATATCAGTAACCATGTTGCTGTATTTACTGTATTGCTCGTAATCTCCTCGCACAACTAGCGCTTCGGGGCATAGGCGTTTAGCATTTTTCATGGGCATGGCAGAGTGAATCCCGTAAGCGCGCGCTTCGTAACTACATGCAGCCACCACACCACGGTCGCTGCCGCCACCTACAAGCACAGGCTTGCCTTTTAAACGCGCATCCATTAAACACGATACAGATACAAAAAAACAATCCATATCCATGTGCACAATGGTTCTGTTGAAATTAGTTGTTGAAGACATAAAATGACAATTTAATAATCAATTATAATGACCTAAATATAATCATTTTTAAATAACTTATAAATTTAAAAATAAGTTTTTAACTATTCATTTTAGAGGGAATATAAGTTTCACAAAAAAGAAAATAATTTATACTTTTGTTTGTCAATTTAATCAATACATTATTCAACTTTAACGAATAAAAATGAAAACAAGAATTCTATTATTACTGATCAGTTTGGGCTTGTACAGCTCAAGTTATGCGATATTAACTACACCAACACAGCTAGCTCCTGCAAACGGAGCAACAAATCAAGATGCAAATGCTATTTTGGATTGGAGCGCAGTTACAGGATCAACGGGTTACAATTATCAATATGATACTTCTCCAGCATTTAATAGCCCCAACTTCTTTAACGGAACTTTGGGAGCAACCTCGCAAGTAACTTTAGCAAATTTACAATTTAACACCACCTATTATTGGAGAGTAAGGGCCATAAAAACTACGGTACCTATAGATTCTAGTTTGTGGACTGCAGCTTTTACTTTTACAACCATTAATAATATTACTAACCTTTCACCTGCTAATGGCGCTACCAATCAAGATGCCAATACCATTTTAGACTGGACCGCATTTTCAGGCATTAGCGGCTATTTGTATCAATACGACACCTCGCCCACCTTTAATAGTGCTAATTTATTTAATGGAAGCACAGGAGCCTCCTCACAAGTAACCTTAGCTAACTTGCAGTTTAATACCACTTACTATTGGCGCGTGCGTGCTTTTCATGCTACTGATACCAGCGCTTATGGGCCAACTTGGAGTTTTACAACGATCAACGCCATCACCAACCTTACACCTGCCAATGGTGCCACAAATCAAGATGCCAATACCATTTTAGATTGGACCGCGTTTTCTGGTATTAGCGGATATTTGTATCAATATGATACTTCACCTACCTTTAATAGTGCTAATTTGTTTAATGGAAGTATTGGTGCAACCTCTCAAGTAACCTTAGCTAACTTGCAGTTTAATACCACTTACTATTGGCGTGTGCGTGCTTACCATGCTGCTGATACAAGCGCTTATGGGCCAGTTTGGAGTTTTACCACCATAAACTCTATTATCAATCTTTCACCAGCCAATGGCGCTATCAATCAGGATGTAAATGCCATTTTGGATTGGACTGCGTTTTCTGGTATTAGCGGATATTTGTATCAATACGACACTTCACCCACATTCAATAGTGCTAATTTGTTTAATGGAAGCATTGGTGCAACCTCTCAAGTAACCTTAGCTAATTTACAGTTTAATACCACTTACTACTGGCGTGTACGCGCTTTTCATGCTACTGATACCAGTGCTTACGGACCAGTTTGGAGTTTTACAACGATCAATGCCATTACCAACCTTACACCAGCCAATGGCGCCATAAATCAAGATGTCAATACTATTTTAGATTGGACTGCGTTTTCTGGTATTAGCGGATATTTGTATCAATACGATACCTCGCCCACATTCAATAGTGCTAATTTATTTAATGGAACCACAGGAGCCACCTCACAAGTAACCTTAGCTAACTTGCAGTTTAATACCACTTACTATTGGCGTGTGCGTGCTTTTCATGCTACTGATACTAGCGCTTATGGGCCAGTTTGGAGTTTTACCACCATTAATTTAATTACACATCTTGCACCTGCCAATGGAAGTATTGGAACAACGCTAACGCCTATTTTAGATTGGACTGCATTTAGTGGAATTTTAGGTTATCAGTACCGCTATAGCGAAGATTCAACATTTGCTACTGCAAACTTTGGTGTGTTGGGAGGAACTTCTCAAGTTACCTTGCCTACCTTACTTTATGGAACGCAGTATTTTTGGTCGGTAAGAGCCTTTCATGCTGCTGATACAAGCGATTGGTCAAATAAGTGGAACTTTACAACCAATTATCAAATGACAGCTGCACCATTGTTAATTGCACCTGCTATCGCAGCTACAAACATTCCCTTAAATGGCGTGCAGCTTGAAATTGGAAGTGTTGTTAATGCTACCGACTATCAGTATCAAATTTCGGGGAACAGCAATTTTAGCAACGCGTCATTATACTCGAGTCCAACACTGACTTTAGCATTAGGCACTTTAAATCCTTCAACAACATACTATTGGAGGGCCCGTGGACGCAATGCAGCTGGTAATTCTCCTTGGGCAAGTCCTTTTACATTTACAACTGTAGCTGGTGCACCGCCTGCGCCTACAAATGTAGGTCCATTGGATGCTGCCATCAACGTTGATTGGTTAGGAACCACCTTTAATTGGTCGCAAGTGGCTGGTGCCACAGGTTATGTGTTAGTTTTTGATGACAATGCCGGTTTTTCATCTCCTATCACCATCAACACTACTGATAATTTTTACACTTCAGGTATTTTAGATCCCAACACCACTTATTATTGGCAGGCACAATCGGAGAATGGCAATGGTAGTTCTTCGTTTTCAACGGTATGGTCATTTACTACAGGACCAGTGCCGGCTCCAAGTTTATCTTTACCTTTAAATGGTGCAACAGGTATTGCTATAAACGGCACATTACTTACTTGGTCGGCAGTGAATTCAGCCACATCATATTATGTTGAATATGCCACTAATGCTGCTTTTACAGGAGCAATGGGAACATCAGTAACACTGACTTCCTATGCATTACCAGCGTTGATGAATAATCAAACCTACTATTGGCATGTATATGCAAATTATAATTCATTTTCTTCAGTTTATTCAAACACATTTTCATTTACAACTGCATCATTAGCCTTATTGCAGCCTCCAGTTTTAGTTAGTCCTTCCAATTTAGCCACTGCAGTTCCAATTACTGGAACAAGTTTAACTTGGCTGGCTGCATCAGGTGCATTAAGTTATGATTGGGAAATAAGTACCGATGCTGCCTTTACCACAGTAGTAAATGGAAATACAAGTAATTTAACTACATTATTGGCTGCATTAAATAACAATACTACGTATTACTGGCATGTAAGAAGTGTTGATGCTTCAACGGTTTCTGCGTGGAGTGCAGCTTTTAGTTTCACTACTGCACAAGCTATTCCTGGTGTACCAAATAATATTTCACCTGCCGATGCATCAATTAATATTGATTGGTTAGGAACAACAATTACTTGGTCGCAAGAAGTTTATGCTACAGGTTATGTTTTGTTGTTAGATGACGATATTAATTTTGGCTCACCAAGCACTTTTACTACTTCTGATAACTTTTATGTAACAGGGATGCTTTTGCCAAACACAACGTATTATTGGCAAGTGCAAGCTACCAATGGTAGTGGTAGCTCTTCATTCTCTACAGCCTGGTCTTTTACAACAGGAACTATTCCTGCTCCGGTATTAAATAACCCGATAAACAATGCTACTGGATTGGCTATTAGTGGCCTATTGTTAGAATGGCTACCAGTAATGGGTGCCACCGATTATTATATCGAATATGCTGACAACGCTGCATTTACAGGAGCTAGTGGAAATACAGTATCTTCAACAAGTTATTTATTACCCACATTAAATAATAATCAAACCTATTATTGGCATGTTTATGCAGGCTATAATGCTTACTCTTCAAATTATTCTTCTAGTTTTATGTTTACTACCATTGGTAGCAATATACTAGCGGCACCGCAACTGATAAGTCCTTCTAACTTAGCTACTGCAGTTCCTATTGTGGGTACAAGTTTAACTTGGCAAAGTGTTTTGGATGCCTTAAGTTATGATTGGGAAATTAGTACAGATGCCTTATTTACTACAGTTGTTAATGGAAACACAAGTAATACTAACACCTTGCTTATAGGATTGACCGACAATACTACCTACTATTGGCATGTAAGAAGTGTTAATGCTGATACAATTTCTGATTGGAGTAATACATTTAGCTTTACAACAGATTTACTTTCAGGGATTAATGATCTGTTGAATAATAAGCTCAATTGCTTTATTGGCAATCAACAAATTATTATTGTTTGTGATGTTGAGGCTGTTGGCAATCAATTCCAAGTTTATAATGGTGCGGGTCAGTTGGTATATGAAGATAGGATACTTGGTTTATGGAGCAATTATAATCTAGCGCATTTGAAAAGCGGGTTATACTTTGTTCGAATTCATAATCCTAAAGTTAGCCGAACCTTTAAAGTGATGCTTGCAGACTAGTGATTGTTAGCGTTACTTTTTAAAAGATTATAATTCTATATCCCCCAATTCGGGTTTACTTTATAGTTATTTCATTAGATTAATTGTCTTATTGGTCATTTGAACGATTTCGATTGGAGTAATAAAATACTAAAGGTCAATTTATAAGTCCAATGACCTATAAATTAATGCCATTATTTGCCTGTGAAATACCCATTGGGTCTTTTGTATAGCCTATCATTAAGGTAAATAATTTGATCTAATGAAGTATGCTTTACTTTAACTGCCTGATGAGTTGGAAAACAAGTTATACTGTGAGAAATATATTTTTTATCTGATTCTTTTTTGTCCAAATCATTTTTAACATCAAAAACTAAATTTTGGTTAGGCAATCTATTTCCAATTGGTTTCATTGGTATTAGCAAAGCCCGCCTTTGCCCAAAACTGGTCTCACAAAACAAAAAGTTAAGCAACAATACTGAAAAAAATAAAATAATTTTTCATTTTAATCAGTTTTAACAACCTGTTTATCAAGCAAATATAAAAATAATTTAAAATAAATGAAATTAATTATGAAAAAAATATGTTTAATGCATCTAAAGCGTAAATCAATGTCATAACAATATGTTAATGTACCCAACAATAAACCAAAAAAAGTTAATTGATGCACATTTGAGGAATAAATTAAGGGCTCACAATAATTAAAAACCAAATACGTTTTGTCATTTGGGAAAAGTTTTAGTAAAATTGCCCCTCTTTTAAAAAAATCAATACAAACTAAAATCAATTAATAAATTAAAACATGAGCAATCAAAATTCTTCTTCAGGCGGTTTTAAATCGTTATTTGCATCCTTGGCCATTGTTGTTGCCTTTGCAATAGGTGTGTTAGTGTACATAGTAGTTTTAGGTGCTGCTAGTAATTTTGATGCTGAAGGGCATCCACTTCCAGGAAATTATTTAGGAATGATGTACAAAGGTGGATTTATTGTACCTATCTTGATGGGTATTTTTATTACCATCGTTATTTTCTCTATCGAAAGAGCTTTAACCATTGCGCGTGCAAAAGGGAAAGGAAATATAGAAGGTTTTGTGAGAAATATCAAAAACTTAGTAGCTGGCAATCAATTTGATGCTGCTATTGCAGAATGCGATAAGCAACAAGGTTCTTTGGCGAATGTAGTTCGTGCAGGCATCGAAAAAATACAGTCAATAAAAGGCGAAAATATGGATAAGGAAAGCCGTGTAGCAGCTATTCAAAAAGAAATTGAAGAAGCTACAGCACTTGAGTTACCAATGCTTTCTAAAAACCTGGTTATTATTTCTACATGTGCTACTATTGCTACATTATGGGGACTAATTGGAACAGTATTAGGTATGATTCGTTCATTTGCGGCTTTATCTAATGCTGGTGCACCTGATACAACTGCGTTGGCAACTGGTATCTCTGAGGCTTTGATTAATACAGCATTAGGTATTACTGCTTCGGTAATTGGAATCATTATGTACAATTATTTTTCAACTAAAATTGATGCTATTACTTACAGTATGGACGAGGCTGGTTTTACCATTGTTCAATCTGTAAACATTAGTAAGTAATTTAATTAAGTACTTGTTACTTAAACATTTTAAAACAAAAGAACATGCCTAAAATAAAAATGCCGAAGGCAAACCCTTCGCTAGATATGACACCCATGGTGGATTTGGCTTTCCTTTTGGTTACCTTTTTTATGCTTACAGCTTCGGTGAGGGTTTCTGAACCTGTGGTGGTGGATACACCATCATCTACTTCAGATAAATTATTGCCCGATAACGTATTACTTGTAAGTGTAGACAAGTTTGGTAAAGCATTTTTTAATATCAGTAATCCACAAGTGAGAATCAGTACGTTGGAACGTATGGGCGAACAATATAAAATTACCTTTACCGACCAAGAAAAAAAGCGCTTTGGTGCCATGACGAGTATTGGTGTTCCAATGGAAAAGCTAAAGGAGTATATTAATCTAGAAGATTCGCAAAGACAAAAAGTAAAATCGCCTGGCGTGCCTATAGACTCTACTAACAATCAATTGGGAGAGTGGATACAGTTTGGTCGCATTGAAGCAGCTAAGCAAGCGAAATTTGAAAAAGATAAAGCAGAAAGTGCAGGCCGTGAATTTAAATATGAGCCTATGCGCTTTGCAATAAAAGCAGATGGTGCTGCAAATTATATTGCTGTGCAAGATGTAATTAAAATATTTACTAAAAAAGATATCTATCGTTTTAACCTCATTACTAATCTGGAACAACCAGAAGAATAAGCTAAAAATGATAAGTTTAAACACATTTAAAAATATAAATAAATGGCTGAAGTAAATACCGGTGATGGTGGTGGTGGCCACGGTAAGCACGATAAAAAACGTGCCAAGAAACTATCCACACGAATAGACATGACACCCATGGTGGATTTGGCTTTTTTGTTGTTGACATTCTTTGTAATGACTTCTACATTTAATAAAGCTAAAACCATGGAAATTAATTTTCCTGCTGAGCCCAAGGCGGAAGATGAAAGACAAAAAGTAAACAATGCCCTTACCTTTATTATGAGTAAGGATAATTCCATTTATTATTATTATGGAGAGTTTTTTCCTGCTAGTAATAAAGATGGTAAACCTGCGACAGAGTTAACAAAAACAGATTTTTCTAAAGATGGTCTGCATAAACTATTATTAGATAGAAATAAGCCTACCATTGAAGAAATTAATAAACTTTCGGACCAGTTGAAAAAAGGTGAAATAGCCGATACAACTTACAAACGCAAGGCAATCTATGCGAAAGGAAATATGGCTGCATTAACAGTGCTTATTAAAGCAGATGATAAAGCAGTGTATAAAAATGTAATTGATTTAATTGATGAGTTAAATGTATGCCAGGTAGGTAAATATGCTGTGGTTGATATGATGCCACAAGAGTTTGAGTTAGTAACTGCTGCTGGAGCTAAATAGTAAAACACTTTTAATTGTATAATAAAATGGCAGAAAATTCAGTGTTTAACAGTTGGGACAATGTGGTGTCCGATGGCCGTAATAACTTGGTGTTTGAAAACAGACACAAAGACTACGGAGCCTTCGATATCCGTAAAAAGTACACCAACTATGTAAATAGAGCATTAATCATTAGTTGTTTATCCTTTGTGTTGTTGGTATCTGCTCCAAAAATTTATTCTTGGATTGTAGCGCAAGCCGAAGCCGAGAAAGTGGTAGAAATGGATATGACACAAATTGACTTAGAGGCACCACCTCCAGTTGATGAAACAGAACCACCACCTCCACCACCGCCACCCCCACCAGTAATGGAAACTGTAAAGTTTACGCCACCTGTGGTTGTTGATGAAGAAGTATTGGAGGAAACTCCTATTATTACTCAGGAAGTAGAAACCCAAATTGCTACGGTAACTAACGAAGGAACAACAGATGAAATTATCATTCCTGAAGAAACAGGGAATGGTGTTGTGGCTGAAAACCCAGAAACACCTTTTGTTTCGGTAGAAGAAATGCCAGGTTTCCCTGGAGGTGAAGAAGCGCTTTTTAAATATTTGGGTAAAAACATCAATTATCCAGCTATGGAAAAAGATGCCGGTATCTCAGGTACAGTATATGTTTACTTCGTAATTAATAAAGAAGGAAAAGTATCTAATGCCGAAGTAAAAAGAGGTGTAAAGGGTGGTCCAGGATTAGATAAAGAAGCCTTACGTGTAATTTCAAACATGCCTAGTTGGAGTGTTGGTAAGCAAAATGGGCGTCCAGCGGCTGTACAGTTTACTTTACCTGTGAAGTTTGTATTGAAATAGATAAATCAATAAAATTATATAAAGCGCAAAGCCATTGGTTTTGCGCTTTTTTTATTTGTAACCTACATTATAACGAGAATTGGACAAAGGCTTGTGCTTTTGTCTTGCTGAGCAAAGCGAAGCAACCCTGCGTTTATAATAGGACCAATATTTTTGCTCTTTAGGTTATATTTCCTTATCATTGCAGACGCATTGAAAAAATTATTTACATACCTGTTTCTCGCTTTTGTTCTGTTTAATTTCAGCAGTGTAATGCTGGCATTAAAGCTCTGTCAATGGCAGGCTAAATACGAAATGTCGCATAAATTGAATTTGCAACAAAAAACCGAAAGCCTAGCATTTCACAAAAGCTTCTTTAAAGAGCGTTTACAGCGCGGCAGCGAATTTGATTGGGATAACAAGCGTTATGATGTGGTAAATGCGTCTTACGAAGCGGATAGTGTGTTTATTGATGCCATTAACGATACCCGAGAGAAGGGAATTTTGCATTATATTGGTAAATTTATGCATCAACAACATAAACAGGGCAAAAATCCTTCAAAAATAAGCACCTTAAGTTTACTGGTTTTTCAAGCACCATTGCCAGAAACTTTAGCCATTGTGGCCCCAATAAATCAAGTCTCTTTTGATTATTTTTATAAGAATTTGCGCATTAGCAAAATGTATTCGCTTGTAAAATCACCTCCACCAAGGATGTTGTTGGGTTAACAAAACACTTTTACAAATTCTATTTTTATTCAACCGGTCTTAGTAATTATTCGTTACTAAAGGCTTCTATTATTTATATATATTATGAGAAAAAAACTATTGCTATTATGGACAATCATAGCCAATGGAGTGGTTTTTAGTCAGGAAGCTAAGCAAAAACATGACTCAATAAAAAACACGGTTACCTTATCGGAGATGGTAATAAGTGCCAATAAAGTGGAGGAAGACAAAAAACAAATTGCACAACAAATAGAAAGCATAAGTAGCTTGCAAATAAGGAAATCGAACGCGCAAAACACAGCCGATTTATTACAACAAAATGGTTTTGTGAATGTTCAAAAAAGCCAGCAAGGAGGCGGTAGTATTATCATTCGTGGGTTCGAGGCAAGCAGGGTTTTGATGGTGGTAGATGGAGTAAGAATGAATAATTTAATATATCGTGCTGGCCATTTGCAAAATGCAATTACAGTGGATCAAAACATGCTCGAAAGAGTTGAGGTTCTTTTTGGTCCTTCTTCCACAGTTTATGGCAGTGACGCCTTAGGTGGAGTGGTGGCGTTTTATAGTAAAAATCCATTGTTTGCCGAAGGAGATGAAAAACTGAAAACTAAAGTGGGCTTATTTACCCGTTATGGTAGTGTAAACCAGGAAAAAACAGGACACTTCGACTTTAATTTAGGTACTAAAAGATTCGCCTCGTTAACCTCATTTACCGTAAGCGATTTTGATGATTTAAAGATGGGAAAATCTAAAAATCCATATTATAAATCAGGTTTTGGAGAGCGCAATTATTATGTTGAAAGAATCAATGATAAAGATTCTTTAGTAGCCAATACTGATAAGTATCTGCAAAAGTTTTCGGGTTATACACAATATGATTTATTGCAAAAATTTAGTTTTAATCAAAACGAAAAAATAACGCATGGATTAAGCTATCAATACAGCAATAGTAGCAATATTCCAAGGTATGACAGATTAACTGACCCTAAGGGAAAAGGCTTGAACTCCGCAGAGTGGTATTATGGGCCACAAATGCGCATGTTGGGCATATACAATTTAAGTGCAAAAAATTTAACAGGGTTCTTTACAGCTATTAATGCCAATTTAAGCTATCAAAAAATAGAAGAAAGCAGGCATAATAGAAATTTTAATTCGAGCAACAAAAACAGCAGGATAGAAAAAGTTGATGTATATGGTTTGAATGTTGACTTCCAACGTAAAAAAGAAAAATCCGATACCAGAGTTGGCATAGATGCACAATACAATACCGTAAACTCCACAGCCTTTAGAACCAACATTATTTCTGGTGAAAAATCTGCTTTAGATACAAGATATCCTGATGGAAAAAATGAAATGTATAACATGGCCATTTATGCTACAAATACTTATAGAATTACAGAAAAACTTATTTTGAATGACGGGTTAAGATTGGCGCAAATAGGGCTGAATAGCAACTTTGCAACAAAAGATTTTTTTCCCTTTCCTTTTGATCAAATAAAGCAAAATAATACTGCTTTGAGTGGTAATTTGGGATTGGTATATTTACCTGACGATAAATGGAAAATAAGTTTAATGGGAAGTACTGGATATAGGGCTCCTAATGTGGATGATTTAAGTAAGGTTTTTGAGAGTACTCCAGGCAGAATTATAGTGCCAAATCCAAATTTGAAACCAGAAAAAACATACAATGGAGATTTACAAATCACAAAAATATTTGGCAAGGTAATACGATGGGAAAATGTTTTCTTTTACACCCTTTTTAAAGATGCATTGGTTGCCGATAAATTTACCTTTAATGGTGAGGATTCTATCTCCTATGATGGCATCAAGAGTGCAGTATTTTCGGTACAAAACAAACAGTCGGCCTACATTTATGGCGTCAGTAGTAACTTGTATGTAAGCCTCTTTGAGCATATCAATGTTACTGGAGGTTTAACTTATACCTATGGTAGAATTAATACTGATTCTAGCGATTATCCATTGGATCATATTTCTCCCTTGTATGGCAGAGGTGGTATAAAATACTATAGAAGTAAATTTGAGGTCGAAGCATTTGTTATGTTTAATGCTTGGAAGCGAATTAGTGATTTTAATTTAGGTGGTGAAGATAATCAACAATATGCGCCTGCAGAAGGAATGTCTGCTTGGTATACCCTTAATGTTAGAATAAATTATAGTATTACCAGAAATATAACTTTACAAGCAGGAGTAGATAATTTATTAGATACCCAATACCGTGTTTTTGCAAGCGGTATTAATGCGCCTGGGCGAAATATTTTTGGAACTGTAAGATTGAGTTTTTAAAATGGTGGTGTAATTTCAAGAAGCCTTATTCAGAGATGCATAAGGCTTTTTTCTACTCTTCATACCCAAATTGCTTCAACATATAATCATTATTCCTCCAATCTTTTTTCACTTTTACAAAAAGTTCGAGGAATACTTTTTTATCGAAAAACTTTTCAATATCAATACGGGCTTGGGTGCCAACGCGTTTTAAGCCAGAACCTTGATGGCCAATAATGATGCCCTTTTGTGATTCGCGCGACACAAATATTAATGCTCTAATTTTTAAAATGGTAGGTTCATCTTTAAAACTCTCGACATACACCTCGCAGCTGTAGGGTATTTCTTTGTCGTAGTTGATTAATATTTTTTCACGAATAATTTCGCTCACAAAAAACTTTTCTGGTCGGTCGGTTAATTGATCTTTATCGTAAAAGGCAGGAGAATCGGGCAATAGCGCAACAATTCTTTTGGTAAGGTAATCAGTATTAAATTTTTCTAAGGCAGATATTGGAATGATTTCTGCTTCGGGCAAAAGAGCAGCCCAAGCAGCACTAGTTGTTTCAAGTTCTTCCGGTTTTATTAAATCAATTTTATTAAGTAATACTACAATTTTACTTCCCGATTTTTTCAGCTTTTCCATCAACTCATCTTCTAATTGATCTTTGCTTGTAACATCAATAATCAATAAAAGTACATCGGCATCTGATAAAGCAGTATATACAAACTTCATCATTGATTCGTGCATTTTATAATGTGGGGTGAGTATGCCAGGCGTATCAGAATAAACAATTTGATGTTCATCAGAACTTACAATACCTAATATACGATGGCGAGTGGTTTGTGCTTTAGAAGTAATGATACTCAATTTTTCACCTACTAAAATGTTCATTAAAGTAGATTTTCCCGCGTTTGGTTTTCCAATAATATTTACAAATCCTGCCTTGTGTGCCATGTTTAATTTTTTACAAAGTAACGATTAATATGGAAATGATGTGAAACCTCGACTGAAATGTGTAATGAGACATTAAGGGCTTTTGAAGATTTGAAGCTATGTGTTGGTTGGCGAGGACACCAACCAATTACCAATTACCAAAATTCTTAACCCATGTAAACGAATCTCTTTAAATTTGAAGCTATGTGTTGGTTGGCGAGGCTGCAAGCAATTATCAAATATGGAAATGATGTGAAACCTCGACTGATATATGTAATGAGACATTAAGGGCTTTTGAAGATTTGAAGCTATGTGTTGATTGGCGCGGACACCAACCAATTACCAATTACCAAAAACGATGTCCGAGGTTTGGCGTCCTCGCCAACCTTTTTTTTGATCTGTTTGCATTAATTTCGACTTATATTAAACTTGATAATTTATGTATTTTTACTGCAACAATCAATAGTTGGCAAAACACTTTTACTTAACTTGAAGATGTAGGTTGGTTGTTGAGGACAAGAACAACTTACAGAAACTTGAGGATATAGGATTAAATCCTAATCCCCATGATTAAAATATCATCCACTTGTTCATTGGCTCTTCCCATCCAGGAGCGATAAAACCCATTGAGAGATTTTCCTTGCTGCTCCATCGTTTGGCTTTGTATATCAAACAGCAATTGTCTAAAACCCTTTGTTGTAAGTTTCTTGCCTTTAGGTCCTCCAAATTGATCGGGTGCACCATCTGTAAACAAGTAAATTGTATCTCCCTTAAAAAGTTGTATTTCTGTTTCTTTATACACTTGGTCGGCACTAGTATGGCCTGCAATACCGGCTTTAGTAGGTTTAATAATTTCAACGCTATCCAGGGTGCAATCTTTTCTGTAAATCCATAAAGGTCGGTTAGCGCCAGCAAAGGTTAAAATGTTAGTATCTGTATCTAAAAAACATAATGATATTTCCATACCATCTTTAGACTGACTGTTGCCCTCTTCTTGTTTCAATGAATCTTTAATTTTACGATTCATAAAAGACAAAATATTTGCAGGCGTTAAATCGTCAATTTCTGCAATAGATTGGTTTAATTTTTCGCTTCCAATCATACTCATAAATGCACCAGGTACCCCATGTCCTGTACAATCGGCAGCTACAATAATGTGTTGACTTAAATTGTATTTAGTTTTATTATTTACACCAGCTAAACTAAACCAATAAAAATCGCCACTGACAATATTTCTTGGTTTAAAAAGGATGAAAGAGTCTGTAAATGTTTTCTTAAACGTGTTTACATCAGGTAAAATACTTTGTTGAATAATTTTAGCATAATTGATGCTATCGGTAATTTCTAAGTTAGCTTCGCTTAGTTTATCACGTTCCTCCCAAAGTTCGTGGGTTCTATCTTTTACTGTTTTTTCAAGCAAATCATTTACAGCACGCAGCCTTATGGTATTAAATTTAATGATGCCGTAAATTAATACAATAGCCAACACAAAATATAAAAAATAGGCTATTGTTGTTCTGTACCAAGGTGGTGCAATTTCGAAGGTGAATTTTTTAGTGTTTGAATAGTTGTTGAAAATATCCTTTGCTCTTAGTTCAAGTGTATATTTACCCTCAGGCAAGTAGTTATAATTTTTATTTCTCAATAGCGTCCATTCACCAAAATGGTCTTCCAATGGTAATAACCGGCTAGAGAAAAACAAATCATTAACACCTGCATAATTTACGGCTGAGAACTCAAAAGAAATATCATTTAAATCAAAGGGAAGGAGTTTTTTTAGAACATCTGGAACAAGACCTCTTGTTAAGGAGAAACTTGAGTCGTTTTTGAGGGTAACTTTCTTAATAAAAATTGGGAAATGGTGCTTATAATGAATTTGTTTTTTTGTATTGTATTTAAGCAAACCATCATTGGTTGCAATCCATAAGTTACCATATTTATCCTCAGCAAATCCATTTTTTTGAATACCTAAAAATTTACTAAAATATAAGTTATCAAAGTTGTAATTATTAGTAGATGATTTACTGTAATGAGCAATAATGCCATTTTTTAATTTACTGTCATAAGCCAACCAAAAATTTTCCGTCTTATCAATATAAACTTTAAATACGTAGTTGTGCTGAATTTCTATATCACTTGGAAAAAAATCTGACTTGGTAAATGATATATTTTTACTGTTGTTATTAATCTCATAAATTCCTCTTAAAGATGAAATTG
The DNA here is from genome assembly GCA_044374175.1 of Bacteroidia bacterium. Classification (GTDB taxonomy): domain Bacteria; phylum Bacteroidota; class Bacteroidia; order UBA4408; family UBA4408; genus CAIKXD01. The sequence continues at coordinate 71,745 of JBILPB010000001.1, forward strand.
AAATTTTATTTTTGTATTTAAAAATGTAATTTTCGGACTTAACGTTAATCGGTATTTGCAGCGGAATTAACTCGAAAATACTTTCTTCCTCTAAGGAAGGGTCAAATCTTACAAGCACTTTATTGTCACCACTTGTCCATAAATATCCAGCATCATCTTCTACAATAAACCTAAACTGCGATAAGTGTTCGAATTTTCTGATGAGCTTGTATTGTTTGTTTTCTAATTTATATAGGGTAATTATATTTTTTCCAACGGCAACAAGTAAATTTGGGTTTTTAGAGCACTGTAACGAATTATCAAACCTAATATCTTCTTCAATCGCTATTTTTTCATTTCCTCTGATTGCATAAAGTCCATCCAGTGAGGCTACTATTAAATCGCTAATGCCATCTTTGCTAAATTTAGAAACTGAAGAACAATTGGTTTTAAAATTGGGGTTTGCCTTAAAAACAATTCCTTCATTTGTTTCACTTCCTTCAAATAAACCCACATCACAACTTGCATAAAGTTTATCATTAATAATATTGATATTATTAACTAAACCCGAAAGGCCCTGAAAAGAGTTATACAGCCTAATTGGTGTTAAATAATCAATCATTGAAATTCCTTTACTTGATACCACCCATAAATTTTTATTTTTATCTTCTAGGGCATGCCAAGTTTTGTTGTTGATTATACCTTTGTCAGTGGAGTAATGTTCAAGCAAATTCCCATTCAAATCTGAAATGAAAACGCCTTTAGATTTAGTTGTGAAGCAGAAATTGCCATTACTCAATAAAATTCCACTGTAGAGCTCAGCCTCTTCAAAGTATTTGCTTACGGGGAATTTTATAGGGGTTAAAACGCAGGAATTAGCGTTTTTGCTTGGATCCCAAGTCATCTCATAAAATCCATTTTTGCGCGTACCAACTAATATTTTACCATCAATTTCTTGCACAAAATCAACCATTGTTTCTTCAAATATTTCAGAGCCTTTAATAAAGTTTAATTTGTTACCTAAAAGGTAAGAAAATCCACCGCCAATTTCACGAACCAAATAGTTGTTTTTAAGTTCAAAACACTTATGAATACCAGTTCCTTTTGCAGGTTTAATGGTCGAAATGATATTGTTTTTATATGTGTAAATTTGCTCCCTAGTTGAAAATAAAACTTGATTGTCAATACATTTTATGGTCCAAACTTCTGCAAATGTATCATAGCCTTTAGGGATTAAATGGAGGAAAGATTGTTGTACTAATTTACCGGACTCGTTTTGTATGATACATCCAAAATCACCATCAGCGCCATAGTATATTTTCCCTTTTTTATCTTTTGCTAAGGAGTAGATTACACTTTCAGTAGGTAAAAAATCAAAATCAATACCATCAAATACAAGTAAACCTATATTATTTCCTATATATATTAAACCCAACGAGTCCTCAAGAAGACACCAACTTTGATCGTGTGCTTTATGTTCATTTTTGGTATAGTTTACAATATGTGGCAAGCCACTTTCAAACGTATTGGTTTGGCAAAATGATTTACTTGGCAAAAAGATAAAACACATCAACAACAGTAATGTGGCCATTACTACATGTTTGTAATTGAAGTGAATGAATTGAAATTTAAGCACGAAAAAAATATTGAGCGAATATAGTATTTTAACTAATTTCTATTTACTTTTGTCGATAAATAGATAAAAAATGTATATGAAATCAAAAACACTTCGTTTCTTTTTAGTATTTATACTAATCCCATTTGCAGTTTTTAGCCAATCAAAAATTTGGGGAATTACAAACAAAGGGGGAAGCGGAACTATAGGCACCGTTTACAGCACTGATAATAATGGAAGCAATCAATTATTGCTCAATGAGTTTTTAGCCAATAATGCAGGGAGCAAACCTACAGGCAACTTAATTGAAGTGAATAATAAACTTTATGGTTTTACTTCCGAAGGTGGAACTTCAAACAAAGGTGTTCTTTTTAGTTTTGACATAACTACCCAGCAATATGCCTTGCTGTTCAATTTTGATGGTACACCAAATGGTGCAACACCAAAAGGAAGTTTGATGTTAGCTAATAATGGTTTGTTGTATGGTGTTACCTCAAAAGGTGGCCTTAATGATGGAGGTGTGTTGTTTTCTTTTGATATCAATACCAGCACATTTACTAAATTACATGACTTTACATTTGCAAGTGGTATTGAACCAGATGGTGCGCTTGTAGAGCAAACTATTGGTGAACTTTATGGTGTTACATTTAGAGGAGGTGTAAGTGATAAAGGGGTGCTTTTTAAATTTACAATTGCTGGAAACAACTATCAAAATTTATATAATTTTAATGCCTTAAATGGCGAAAATCCAAGAGGTACTTTGCTTAAAACCCCAAATGGTTATTTAATGGGATTAACCAGTAATGGTGGGGTTAACAGTAGAGGTGTAGTTTTTGGATATAGGGTAAGTTCTAGTACTTTTACAAAACATGTTGATTTTAGTGCTGTTGTAGGTGGTAATCCAGAAGGCAGTTTAGTATTTCACCCCATAACAGGAAAATGCTACGGGCTGGCAGCCAATGATGGTGTAAATAGTCAAGGCACCTTGTTTCAAGTGGATACTAATGGAACAGCATTTTTAAAAATTTATGATTTTCAACAATTGACGGGAGGACATCCAAAAGGATCTTTGACCTTGGCTGGCAGTAGCAAACTTTTAGGCAACACTTATGATGGTGGTCCAGCCAACTATGGGGTTGCCTTTACCATTAACACCAATGGTTCAAATTATAATGCAAGTGGTATTTTCGATTTCTTTGGTGTGGGTGCGAACTCAAGCTCAGGTTTCTACTACTCATTTCAAGAAGGAAAATATTTTACACTAACTACCAATGGAGGCAATACTTCCAATGGGATGTTGGTGAGTGTAGATACCACAAATTTTGTTTTATCTGCCGAATTTTCATTTAATGATGCTGGTGTTGACGGTGGCTTTCCTATTGGTGGCATTGTAAAAGGGAGCAATGGAAAAGTATATGGCACCACAAGTAAAGGAGGAGCCAATGGAACAGGCACCGCATTCCAATTGGATGCCAATGGGAGCAACTTTTTAAAAATGGCAGAGTTCAATGGCACCGGTGGCGCTGACCCTAGAGGCAGTTTAATTGAAACAGCTAACGGAAAATTTATTGGAATGTCGTTTGATGGCGGCTCTTTTAATTTTGGTTGTATTTATGAAATAGACCCTGCACTTCCATTCCCATCAACACCAATACAAAAATTAGCACTAAGTAGTGGCTTGGGAACCTATCCAAGAGGAGGAATTATAAAAGCCAACAATGGGAAATATTACGGTTTAACTTCTTCGGGTGGCGTTAATAATGATGGTGTCTTGTTTGAATATAACCCCATCACAAATAATTATATAAAACGCCATGAGTTTTCTTCATTAACTAGTGGGAGTGCCCCAGTTGGCAATTTAATACAAGCAGCTAATGGCAATTTGTATGGTTATACAAGCTCGGGAGGAGCCAATGGTGGCGGTGTAATTTTTAAATATAATCCTACAGATTCATCTTACACAAAAATACATGATTTTAGCAATGCCTCAGGGATATCACCCGAAGGTACCATGTGCTATAATCCAGCCAATGGTTTATTGTATGGAATGACAAAACTCGGTGGAACTAATGCTAGAGGTGTTTTGTTTTCTATTAACCCATTAAACAATACTTATGCTGCTCTGTTTAATTTTGGATTAACAAATGGCGATTATCCCGTAGGAAAACTAGTGCGTTCTGATAATGGTAAATTATATGGATCTACGGAGTTTGGTGGTACCAATGATTTAGGGGTGTTTTTTGAGTTTACGACTGGTGCAAATACCTATTTAAAATTATTTGATTTTAACTCTGTAAATGGTGCTAAAGCGCCATCAGAATTGTTGTTAATGAATTGTGCAGCACCTGCAATAACAGTACAACCAATCAATGTAAACTCTTGCCCAAATAACAATGTAAGTTTTTCTTTAACAGCTTCTGGAACTGGATTAAGTTATCAATGGTATAAAAATGGCCTAATCATAGCAGGGGCAACGAGTGCTACTTTGAACTTAAACAATGTTACTATATTAGATAATGGCAATTATCATTGCATCATTAACAATCAATGTGGTTATGTATTAACTCAGTTTGCAAAATTAAGTATTGTAAGTAAGCCAGCTTCCTTCATTACAAGATTTGGGCCTGCCGTGTTTTGCGATGGTAATTTTAATACTGAATTAAGCATCGTGTTTAATCCATTGTATACTTATCAGTGGAATTTAAATAGTACACCTATTGCTGGGGCTACCACAAATTTATACAACCCAACACAAACGGGTAACTATACTTTAACAGTAAGCAGTGGTGTTGGTTGCGATAGTACTTCAGTTCCTGAAGCAATTACTGTGGTGGCAAATATTACAGGGACACCCGATATAAATGTAATTCCAAGCACTAACCTCATTTGTGGACCCACCAGTATTACTTTTGATGCAGATACTACCCTGGTGGGAATTAACCCATACTGTGAGTGGAAAAAGAATGGTTTTTTGGTTTCTAATGGGATTAATTTTTTAACCTATACTGGTATTGTACAAAATAATGATCAAATTACAGTAGAAATAATACCCAACTTTTGCCCAAGCAATGTCATCTATTCTGATACATTAATCATGATTGATACTTGTGCAGCGCTTGTGATCAACATTGATTCTTTATCATCTAATAGTTTTTGTGCTGGACAATCGGCTTTGGTTTATTATCATGCCAGTAGTAATTTATTAACAGGCAATATCCTCACCGTGCAACTTTCTGATGCCAGCGGCAGCTTTACCAATGCAACCACCATTGGCACTTTATCGAGTGTAAATGCTATTGGAAGTATTAATGTAACTATTCCTGCCACTGCTGTTGGAACCGGGTATCGTATGAGAGTAAATGTCTCCTTACCATTAAACACAGGAAATGATAACGGAGTTGATTTATATGTTTCGGTGCAGGATTTTAATTTAAGCTATGTAATAACACCAGGCACCCCATTAGTGGTGCAGCCTTTTAATGCAAGTTTTCAAAACACAACACCAAATGCATCGCTTTATAGTTTTGATTGGCATTTTGGAGATGGGACCTTTGTCAATGACACTTTAGATTATACGCACTGTTATGTAAACAATGGTGTTTATCAAACCGCTTTGGTAGCCACCGACTTGGTTTCTGGATGTACAAGCACACTTTATGATCAAAACAACAGTAATCATAAAGTAATATGTAATGATCCTAATGCTAATAGCTGTACCCAGCCAGTAGTAGTTACTCCCAATGGTTTAATCAATTCTTGTGTGGGAGGAAACATTTTGCTATCGTGCAATCAAGCGCCCAATTATACCTATCAATGGAGTAGAAATGGGGTGCTTATACCAGGCGAAAACACCTTTCAGTTGCAAGTTACACAAGCCGGTTTTTATACTGTTATTGTATATTTAAATGGGCAGTGTCCAGTAATATCTAATCCAGTACAAGTTAATTTTAATAATCCAACACCAGCAGCGCCAACCATTACTTTTAGTGGAGGAGCAACTAACAACTGTGGGAACTCAAATGGAACCTTAACGGCTGCAGGTGCTTTTCCATCGTTTATTTGGAGTACAGGTGAAACAGGACAATCAATTAATATCAATACCGCTGGTACTTATACGGTTATTGGTCAAGGTACGCAAGGTTGTGATGCTGTTTCTGCTCCTACCCAAGTTACAGGTCAAACTATTCCTATCCCAGAAATATGCACTGTAACCGCTATTGAGGATGATTTACATCATTTAGTTATTTGGTATAAACCAGTAAGTGCTGTTATTGACTCCTTCATTATTATGAAAGACAGTTTAAACAACGGCAATTACACCCGAGCAGGTGCGCAAGCCTATGTTGAATTGAGTGAGTTTGAAGATTTAAACAGTAATCCGCAATTGGGTGCAGCCACTTACCGTGTTATTGCAAAAGATACCTGTGGTGGCCTTTCTCAGCCAAGTGCCCCTGTGCGCCCTATGTTTTTGCAAGTGCAAGCCAACATTGGTATTCAACGCTGGTTAAACTGGAACCAGTATATTAGTCAAACACAAAATATAAATACCTATGTCATTTACCGAGGGGTCGATATACTTAATTTGGACTCTATTACAAGTATTAGTGCCCCAGCGAATGGTTACTTGGATAATCCTCCGGGCTTAAATTTTGTGTACAGGGTGGAAGCCATTTTACAAAATGAATGTGAAGGTACCAGAGCGGCAAGAAGAGGAAGTGTTTCGAATGGTACAGGTAACTTAGCGCCAGGTACACCTGACGGAATCAAGCAAGTTAGTTTTGATGCTTTGGATTTTAATATTATTCCTAATCCGAATAATGGGGTGTTTACTTTGGTAACAAATACAACCTTGCACAAGGCAAATAGCATCATACGCGTTTACGATATGCTGGGCAATGAAGTGCATACTGCTACTATACAAAACAACAAAGCCGTGCAAATGAACTTAAGCCAATTAAACAATGGGGTTTATTTTGTAAAGTATAGTGATGGTAATGTAGTGGTAAATAAGCGATTGGTGGTGGCGAAGTAAAGAAATGGGATTAAAATAAATAATATTCAACTTTACTTTTTTACAGTCAAAGACTAAGATCAAGTTAAAATACTACTTAAGAAATAACTATTAGTTGAAGACAAATCATGAAAACAATACTTATAAATACCAAAAGCCAAAAGGAACTCGATTTTTTGCAAACACTGGTTCATAAATTAGGTTTTAAATTGACTGAAGAGGAGAAAGAAAATATAGCCTTAATGAACGCAATTAATGAAACAGAAAACGGTAAAGTTTACAGTTTGAATGAAGCGCAGGCCGTTTTCAAAACATTGAAAAAGGCAATATGATTACTGTTGCTTTTGCTGAAAAATTTTAAAGGAATTGGCAAAGATTCCAACTAAGGAGAGAGTTAAAATAGAAAAATTTGTTTTTGAAGAAATCAAAAATATAAATGCAATCAACGAGCTTCATCACCTTGAAAAATTAAAAGGAGATCATTCATCTTATAAATTACGTTTTGGCAACTATCGAGTATGAGTAAAAATTGAAAATAAAACAATCACTTTCATGCGTGTTTTGCACAGAAAAGAGATTTATAAATATTTTCCTTAGTTACCAATGATAAAAATAGGGCAGAAAAGGTAATAAGCTAAAGGTTAATACTAAATTAATCACACCAACACCACTTTATGATCGTTTTATTATTATTTTTGAGGCATGGTTTTTTATTCAACTCATTTTAAAACCCATTAATAAACGAAAAACATTTTATGATTAAAAATTTAATAGTATTGATAGCTATGCCAAGTTGTTTATTGGCTCAACCAACTTTGACTGTAAGTAATTTTTTAAATGTGCCTAGTGTTGAAACTTTGTGGCAAGCTGACCTAGGTTTGCTTTCTGAAGGTTTGGGAGGTGCTAATCAATTTTGGGATTTTTCATCTGAGACATTACAAAACAGCAGTTCTCAGCAGATCTTGAGTCCAACAGGGAGTGCCTATCTTGCTGATTTTCCGGGCAGTAATGTCCGTGTGAACAAGCCAACTGGTTCTGGTGTTTTTGCAGAATCGTTTTATAATAAAAGTACCGCTAAAATCGATTTTTTAGGATATGGGACAATTTCAAACGGTAATAATTACGTTTTAAATTTAAGTAACCCAAAAACAATTTTACAATTTCCATTAACCTATAACCAAAGTTTTTCTGATTCATTTTCGGGGCAAGCAGTCTATAATACTTCTGGTTTAACTTTAACTACATTTCAATCTGGAACAATTGATGTAAATGTTGATGGATATGGGGAATTGTATACTCCGTTTAACTATTTGGGAAACACATTAAGACTGAAAACAAGAACGTATCAAATAGATTCGACTGTTGTAAATGGCTTTCCTACTTCTACGGTTAGTGAATACAAATCTACCAGTTACCAATGGATATCAGGTGATTTAACTGCTGGAATAACTCATTATATTATTTCATATGATACCTCTATCGTAAATGGAAATGTATCAACAGAAAAAAATGTGATTGATTATACTGGATTTATAATTACAGAAGCTAATGATTATAAACAAAGCAAGAAAGAAAAGCTATCAATTTCACCAATTCCTGCTCATGACAAAGTAGTTATTAGAGTAAGCGAAATTAATAATTACAACCTAGAATTGCTAGATATCTCAGGTCGAATACTTTTCAATAATGATTGTTTTGTTTCAAATAAAATTGGTGACCATTTTTTTGATATTGATGTTTCAGACATAGCTGACGGGGTTTATTTTTTAAAACTTGCTTCTTCAGATGAAAATATTTTAAGGAAAATAATTAAAAATTAAATTATTACATCAATACAGTTCAATATTAATCGGTATTAATTTTACAAGAAACACAATATGAAGGTAAACAAAGTTCTATTAATTAGCTTTTTATTAATTCAATCTCAATTTGTTAATGCAAGTAATGTATTGATTGGAGAGCCTGTCGCTGCTTTTTCATCAAGTGCTACTACAATTTCTGCAGGAAGTTGTGTTAATTTCTTTGATCAAAGCACCAATTCTCCAACCACTTGGTTGTGGCAATTTCCGGGTTCAAATACGAGTGTTGATGTAGCTCAGAACCCAACTAATATATGTTATTCTGCACCTGGTTGTTATGAAGTTTCTTTAACTGTTTTCAACAGTCAAGGAAGTGGGTATCTAACTAACACTTGCTTCATAACAGTTGTTCCTCCTGTGTTAAATTCAGTAACACCAAATAGCGCTTTAGAGGGTACCATTATTTCGGTAAACATTTCTGGGCAAAATACAAATTTTGGCCAAGGAACATCAACAACTCAGGTTTATTTGAATCAAGGGGTGACTACAATTAATTCATCACAATTGAACATTAACTCATCAACTAATATTACTGCAGAATTTAATATTCCTTTTGCTTCTCCCCTTGGGTTGTATAATGCAAATGTTTTAAACTCATTTGATGGCTTGATGACATTGCCTAACTCTTTTACGGTACTTAACAATCCTAATTCACCACCCTTAGCCTCCTTCACAGCCAACAACACTAACATTACGGCAGGTTCTTGCGTAAGTTTTAACAGCACGAGCACCAATAATCCTACATCTTATTTATGGCAGTTTCCAGGGGCAAGCAATAACCCTCAAGATACTAGTCAAAGTGTTTTTGTTTGTTACAACACGCCCGGTTGTTATTCTGTTACCTTAACTGTAAGCAATGCCTTTGGTAGCGATACGTATACTGATACTTGTTACATCAATGTCACAGCTTCGGGCAATGCTCCAATTGCTGCTTTTACTGCAAATAATTTAAATATAACAATAGGCCAATCAGTCAATTTCACTGATCAATCCACCAACACTCCAAGCTCATGGAGTTGGACATTTACAGGCGGTTCACCAAGCAGTTCTACCAATCAAAATCCAATTAATATTGTTTACAATACCCCAGGTTGTTATCAAGTAGCTTTAACCTCAAGCAATGCTTTTGGCAGTGATAATGAAACACAAATTTGTTATATTAATGTTGCCGCACCCGGCACACCCGTAATTACTGTAAATGGGAGCACCGCTATTTGTCCAGGAGACACTGTAATACTAAGTTCATCGGCAAGCACAGGCAATGTATGGAGTAGTGGACAAACGACACAAAGTATAACCGTTTCTAGTGCAGGTAGCTATACCGTATCCGTATCAGATTCATCGGGAACTTTAACTTCCGCACCAGTTACTATTACCATTGTCCCATTACCAATTGCTACCAATTTAGGTGGTCCATATGCACAATGCGCAGGCTCACTTAATTTAAATGCAGCCAATGCAGGCGCCAGTTATTTATGGAGCAATGGCGATACTTCGCAAACAATTAACGTAACACAAAGTGGTAATTATTATGTTGATATTACCAACAACTGCGGCACCGTGCAGAGTTCTACTGCCACGATTGCGATTAACCCAGTGCCTAGTACACCAACTATTACTGCTAATGGCCCAACTGATTTTTGCTTTGGAAATTCAGTGATTTTAAGCTCAAGCGCAACAAGCAACAATAGCTGGAGTCCCAATAATGATACAACACAAGCCATCACTGTCAGTCAATCAGGCTCCTTTTATTCGGTGGTAACAAATGCTTTTAGTTGTTCTGCAAGTTCAAATACGATTACTGTAAATGTGGCCAATAATCCACCCACCGTCACCAACCTTGGTGGCGTGCTCACCCAATGCGGAGGATCAATTACATTAGATGCTGCCAATGCAGGTTCAAGCTATTTATGGAGCAATGGCGATACTTCACAAACTATTAACGTAACACAAAGTGGTAATTATTATGTAGCCATCACTAACGGTTGTGGCACAGTGCAAAGCGATACAGCAGAGGTAACAATTAATCCAATTCCTTCAGCACCAGTGATTACAGCCAATGGGCCTACCTCTTTTTGCCCTGGTTTTGCTTTAACATTAAATTCTAATTACAGCAATGGCAATCTGTGGAGTACAGGTCAAAATTCAAACGCGATAGTCGTAGATGCAGCATCAACATTTAGCGTAACTTACACCGATGCAGCGGGCTGCACCTCATCTGCCTCAAGCATCAGCACGAGCTTTATTACAAACGTAGCACCACCTTTGTTTAGCATTGTCAATAACAACATCACCACGAGTCCAGCAACAGCAACCTTTAATAATAACACCCCCAATTTATCGCAATATAATTTCTTATGGAATTTTGGAGATGGCAGCAGTGTAAATGATAATAATGCAATTGTAACTCACACCTACAATACCAATGGTGTATTTCATGTGGGGCTTACTTTAACAGATACAAGTAATGGTTGCTCTTCTACCAATTACAATCCCAATAATCCACAGCAAAGTGTAATTTGCAATGTAAGCAGTAACAATAACTGTGGCTTTACCCCGGTAATTAGCCCAAGTGGCGTAATCAATGCTTGTATTGGAGGAAATGTAACTATTTCGATTAATAGTAGCAGTTATCCTTTAGGAGCAACTTTTCAATGGAATAAAAATGGTGTAGCCTTGGGAGGAGAAAACTTTACAAGTTACAATGCCACCAGCAATGGATTTTACAGTGTAACCGTATTCGACACGAGTGGTTGCCCAGTGCAAAGTTCACCCACACAAATTATCTTTAATTTACCAGCAGCCCAAACCCCAACCATAACACAAAGCGGACAAATAGGAAATTGTGGTATCGTAAACGCCACTTTAACTGCCAATGGAAACTTTGGTTCTTACATCTGGAATACAGGTCAAATCGGCAATAGCATTAATGTAACTGAAGCAGGTATTTACACCGTAGTAGGGCAGGCAGGCACAGGATGCGATGCAAGTTCAGCACCAGTAAATATATCATCAAGTGTATTATCAACACCTGAAATATGTATGATTACAGTGGATAGCATCACCAATCAATCCATCATTGTTTGGGAAAAGGATGTAACCAACGCTATTAGCGGCTATGGCATTTATAAAGAAACAGCATTTAACTCCAATAACTATCAGCAAATAGCGGTAGTGGCTTACGATTCATTAAGTGAATACATGGATATCAATTCCAATGCGGAAGTTATCGCAGAGCGTTATCGCATTAGTATTATAGATACTTGTGGTGGCGAAACTTCCCTGTCAAGTGTGGCACGTGCTATTGGTTTAAAAGTGTTTCCTGGATTGGGTGTGCAGCGTTCTTTAAGTTGGAATGCTTACGTGGGTAGTAACCAAAACATTACCTTGTACAAAATTTATTCGGGACCTAACTATAGTCAATTGACTTTGTTAGATACTGTTCCTGCTAACATCAGTAATTATTTAGATCCATCTCCAGTAAATGGATTAAACACCGTGTACCGTGTATATGCCGATTTAAGCCAAGATTGCGCATCAACAAGAGCAGTTCGAAACAAAAGCATATCAAACGGTACTGGTAATATTCAACAGCCTTTTGTGCAATCCATTGGTGAAATTAGTGATATTGATGTTTTTGATTTTAATATTTTCCCTAACCCTAATAATGGATTGTTTACCTTGGTATTATCTGATAACAATGCAACAATAGCCAGTACTTACGATATTACAGGCAAGTTATTGGTGCAAGAAAAATTGATGGGTAAAACAAACACTATGAACCTGCAAGGTTTGAGTAGAGGAACTTATATTGTGAGAGTTTTTGACAATAAAGGATTTGCAGCGCAGCGATTGGTGGTGATAAATTAAACCTTCAATCTTGAGAAGATTTTCAAGGCTTAATCAATTTAGATTGATTAAGCCTTTTTTTTTAATCTTATGCTGATTGCATCCTTTAAACCCAGATTACGCATTAAAAATGCATAAACGATAAAGAAACTGTAAATCATATTTTTATAAATCTGATAACATTTTCTAATACCGATAACTATCGGTAGGGATTAAACCCAAATAAATCAAGTAGTTCGGTTCTTCAAACCTCCTATTGCTTAATTTGGGTTAAAAAAATACTTGTTGCAATTGCGTCAAATACACATAATACCTATTGCATTTATTTTTTAGTCCAAATAAAAAATAAATATGCAATGGTTAATGCCGATACCACTTGAGATAAGTACAATAAGGCCATGCTGCAATTGGACTAAATTGAAAGTGTAATCGTTATAAATGTAAATCTTAGGTTATACTTTGACACTTTTTAGTTTCAAAAGTTTTTATTTTTAAGATATTTTAATATATTTGGCAGATTAACGGTTTAAATCTAAACATAAAAAAACTTATTAAAATCAATTAACATGAAGAAAAACATTTCTAAATCTGTAAAGGGAATCATCTTATGCATGAGCGTTTCTTGTATTTATGTGAGTGCAACTGCTCAAGATGCTACGGTTAAACCTGCAGTGCCTAATGCACAAATGAATATGAACGGAGCGCCTGCCCCTAAGCCAATGACAGATGCCGAGCGCCAAGCACAAGCTGATAAAATGAAAGCCGACAGAGAATTGAACATGAAAATGGGGCAATTAAATAAAGAAATTCAAGAAGCAGAAAAGGCTGGAAAAGCAGATGCTCCAGAGACTGTTGCAAAAAAAGCGGAGTTAAAAAAATTACAAGATGAGCGCAGAGAAAAAATGATGAAAGAGCGCGCAGCAAATCCTCCTGCTGGACAACAAGAGATGATGAAAATTGATCAATTAAATAAAGAAATTCAAGAAGCAGAAAAGGCAGGAAAATCTGATGCCCCAGAGACTGTTGCTAAAAAAGCTGAGGTAAAAAAATTGCAAGACGAACGCAATGCAAAAATGAAAGCAGAACGTGAAAAAATGATGAAAGATAGACCAATGCCTACACCAGAAGAAATGGAGGCCAACAAAAAAATGGGGCAATTGAACAAAGAAATTAAAGATGCCGAAAAAGAAGGCAAAGGCGAAACTCCAGAAGTAGTAGCAAAAAAAGCAGAATTAAAGAAAATGCAAGAAGCGCGCATGGCCAAAATGAAAGCCGATAGAGAGAAAAAAGCGAAAGAACAAAGCGCAGCGCCAGCTCCCAATAAAATGGAAGCTGCGCCAGCGAAAGAAGAAAAGAAATAAGCCTTAGAGAAAATAATTAAAGGAGTGGGTTTAATATACGCCAACATAGAATTGATAAATGCCATTGACTTGGGTATGTCAAAAAGCAGCATCATAGGCATTGACGAAATAAAACGCCTCAATGTAAATATGTTGGTTGATACTGGAAGTGAATACATGTGCATCAATGAAACCATACAACAACAATTAGACTTGCCTTTTCTTGAAAAACGTAAAGGTGTACTTGCCGATGGAAGTGTTGTTGAATATGATGTAGTAGGTCCAATTGAAGTAAGGTTTGAGAATAGGAGATGTTCTGTGGATGCTATGGTAATTCCTGGAAACAATGAGCCTTTACTTGGTGCAATACCTATGGAAGACATGGATGTTTTGATACATCCACACAAGCGACAATTAATGGTAAACCCAGAGCACCCTTATTACGCGCAAATGAAGATAAAATAACATTGTTTTATCAAAAACAAAAAATGCATTAACAAAGTGCGTCCTAAAAATAATAGCACAATAAAAAAATTAAAGATAAAAACATGAAAAACGTCTATTCATCTCTCTTAAGAATACTCTTTTTTATTGTGTTGTTTTTTGGTGCGGCATCAGTCGCCAATGCGCAAATTGTGAATATACCGGATGCTAATTTTAAGGTGGCTTTGGTAGGTGATTTAGCCATTAATACCAATGCTGATGGGGAGATACAGGTGAGTGAGGCTGTTGCTTATGGTGGAACAATTAATGTTGCTAGCTCAGGAATATCTGATTTAACGGGTATTGAGGCGTTTACTTCAATTGAAGAATTAAACTGTTTGGGAAATGCTTTAACATCTTTGAATGTTTCAAATAACCTTCAATTAACAAATTTAATATGCTCAAGCAATCAGTTAACAAGTCTGGATGTTACAAATAATAGCCTGCTTTTTAGGTTAGAATGTATGTCTAATCTTATAACTTCTTTGGATGTTTCAAATTTGCCAAATTTGAATTTTCTAATTTGTATTGGAAATCCTTTAGGAAGCATTGATGTTACAAATAATCCTAATTTAGTTAATCTTCAATTGTCATTTACAAATATAACTAGTATTGACCTATCACAAAATGCACTATTATTTACACTTAACTTGGTTGGAAATTTGCTGACAACCTTAGATTTATCGGCAAACTGGCAACTTAATATTTTACATTGTGAAAATAATCAATTAACTAGTCTTGATTTATCTACAAATACTGCACTTGTTGATCTAAATTGCGATAACAATCCAATTCCCAGTATAAATTTTTCAAGTAATAGCGCATTACGCTATGTTTATTTCAATAACACAACAATTTCTATTATGCCAGTTTTTCCGAACCCAGGTATAATTGAAGAAATTGGATGCGCAGGCTTAGGTTTGTCATCATTAAATACTGATATTTACCCTTTACTTAGGAAATTAGAATGTTCCTTTAATGGA
Source organism: Bacteroidia bacterium (assembly GCA_044374175.1). Lineage (GTDB taxonomy): Bacteria > Bacteroidota > Bacteroidia > UBA4408 > UBA4408 > CAIKXD01. The sequence goes on from JBILPB010000001.1 coordinate 86,864, forward strand.
ATATCGGCTTTAGATTTTTCAAGCAATCCAGATATGGAGTTGCTCGATTGTTCTAATAACAATTTAACAGCATTGTATTTAAGTTCATTGCTTAATTTGAACAACTTAGATTGTTCAGACAATGCGTTAACCACACTAAATTTACAAAATACCAACAATTCTAATTTAGTTAACTTTAATGCTACCAACAACCCTTCCTTAACATGCATACAAGTTGATGATGATTCATACATGAATATCAACTGGAATGGAGGTAAAGATGCAATTGCATCTTATGCTGTAAATTGCGGTTGCGTTGGTAACGTAAACATTCCAGATGCCAATTTTAAAGCAGCTTTAATTGCTGATATTGCGATCAACACCAATGCTAATAGTGAAATTGAATGCTCTGAAGCAATTGCTTTTAATGGAACTATGAATGTAAGTTTTCAAAACATTGCTGACCTAACAGGTATTGAAGCTTTTACAAATTTAAATGAACTGAATTGCCAAGTTAATTTAATTAGCAATTTGGATATATCAAATAATACTGCATTAACTTTGCTATATTGTAATTCAAATCAACTTGCTACTTTAGATATAAGTTCAAATACAAACCTGCAAGAATTGGTTTGCAGAAGTAACCTTATTTCTAATTTAAATATTCAAAACAATACATTGTTGAACACTTTGTATTGCGACAATAATTTATTGACATCGTTAAATACATCAAACAACATTAATCTTCAATTCCTTGATATTGGAGTTAACAGTTTTAATGCTATCGATCTTTCTGCCAATATTAACTTAATTGAGTTATTTTGTGGTTCTAACCAACTTGCTTCAATAAATTTAAGTAATAATCCATTGCTTGAAGGATTGCAAGCGGGCGGAAACCCATTTACTAGTATAGATTTAAGTTTTAACACTGCTTTACAACACCTTGATTTTCAAAATTCGCAACTGATCAACCTGGATTTATCATTAAGTCCTAATATGTTCATACTTAGTTGTCAAAATAGCACTTTAACAAGTTTAAATATTCAAAATGGCAACAATAATAACATTACTATATTTAATGCCACTAATAACCCATCCTTAACTTGTATTCAAGTAGATGATCCTACGTTTATGAATACCACTTGGATTGGAAGTAAAGATGCAAGTGCAACCTATAATACAAGTTGTGCTTGTGTGGTAAATATTCCAGATGCCAATTTTAAAGCAGCTTTAATTGGTGACATCACCATAAATACCAACGCAGATGCTGAAATACAATGCGCTGAGGCATCGGCATATACAGGCAGTATAAATGTAAATTCTTTAGGTATTACAGACCTTACAGGTATAGAAGCCTTTACAAACCTTACCCAACTATATGCCAACAGTAATTCATTAACAAGTATAGATGTATCATCTAATACAGCTTTGGTTTACTTGGATGTTTTCAATAATTCATTATCAAGTTTAAACCTCACAGCCAATGTTGCTTTGACTTATTTAGAATGCTCTGTTAATTCTTTAACAAGTTTAAATGTATCTTCAAATACTGCCTTGGTAGATTTATACTGCGGGTTTAATGCACTATCAAGTTTAGATTTATCACAAAATGGAAGTTTAATAAGAGTTTATTGTTCCAACATTAATGCTTTAACAAGTTTAAATATTCAAAACGGAAATAATTCTAACCTGACCGATTTTTATGCTATCGGAAACATCAACCTCACCTGCATTCAGGTAGATAATACAGCTTTTATGAACCTCAATTGGAATGGAGCTAAGGATGCTAATGCAGCTTACAGCACTGATTGTAATTGCACAGTAACTATTCCAGATGCTAACTTTAAAGCGGCTTTAATAGCAAATGCTTTAATCAATACCAACTCAGATGCCGAAATTCAGTGTTATGAAGCAAGTTTGTATTCGGATGCCATTTTAGTAAGTAGTTTAGGTATAACTGACTTAACTGGTATTGAAGCATTCACAGAAATAGTTTTTATTGGTGCGCCTCAAAACCAAATTTCAACAATTGACTTAAGTAACAATACCAAGTTACAAACTATTGATCTTAGTTTTAATGAGCTTACTTATATTGATTTGAGCGGATTAGATAGTTTGGTTTGGTTTACTTGTAACTTCAATTTTTTATCCAGCATTACATTTCCAACAAATAGCAAAATCGAGGTTATAAATATTGGTACTAATCAATTAACCAACTTAGATGTTTCTCCCAATCCACTTCTTTGGGGTTTAAGTTGTCCGGACAATCTAATATCAGCACTAGACGTTACTTCCCTTGATTCACTTCTCTATCTTTATTGCAACAATAATGAGTTATTAAATCTAGATTTATCATCAAATGCAAATTTACTAATTTTAGAATGCCATTTTAATGAAATAACTAGTCTTAATATTCAAAATGGAAATAATATTAATCTAGCTGGTTTTATTGCTACTAGTAATCCATCCTTAACATGTATTCAAGTTGATGATCCCACTTTTATGGATACCAACTGGAGTGCCGCAAAAGATGCTACAGCAGGCTATAGCAACAATTGTGCATGTGCAGTAAACATTCCTGACAACAACTTTAGAAATGCTTTGTTAGCCGATGTTGCTATTAATACCGATTTAGATGGTGTAATTTCTTGTGCCGAAGCTATAGGGTATACTGGTGCAATAGATGTAAATGGATTAGCTATTGCAGATTTAACAGGTATTGAAGCATTCTTAAATATCAGTAGCTTAAATTGCTCAAGTAATAATTTATTGAATGTAAATGTTTCGAACTTAACTCAAATTACAGCGCTCAATTGCTCTAATAATTTGTTAAGCGAACTTGATGTAAGTAGCAATACAAATCTTTGTTTTGTAGCATGTTTTAATAACCAACTTACAAGTTTAAATACTGGTTCAATTCCATTGTGTAACCTTCAGTGTTATAACAATCTTTTAACAGCTTTAGACTTAACAAACAATATTTCACTCGCTCAGCTCTCATTTCAAAATAATTTAATTACAAGTATTGATTTAAGCAACAATGCTCTTTTAGCAGGATTGGTTACTTCGGGAAATAGTTTAACGGCTCTGGATGTTTCTAATAATGTTAATCTAACTACGCTAGAATGTTTCTCAAATCAATTAATTGATTTAGACTTATCTGCAAACAACTTGCTAACCAATATTAATTGCAGTAATAATATACTTACAAGTTTAAATATTCAAAATGGGAATAATACAAATCTTTTAACTTTTGATGCCACTCAAAACTTAGGTTTAACATGTATTCAAGTAAGCGATGAAACTTTTATGAATACTAGCTTTGGCACAATTGCTAATAAAGATGCAGGTGCAAGTTACAATGTTTCATGTGGCTTAGTTGCCGATTTTGTTGCTGATTTTACGAATGGTTGCCAAGGCTCATTGATTAACTTTACAGATCTTTCAATAGGCACAACGGGCTCAACTACTTATCTTTGGGATTTTGGGGATGGAAATCAAAGCACTACAGTGGGAGATGTAGCTCATACTTATTTAACTGATGGTACTTTTACGGTTAGCTTAACAGTAATTGATGGTATTTCAAATGCCAAAGTATTAACAAATTATATTACCATAAACCCAACACCAGCAGCGCTAGTGCTTACAGTCGCTGACAATTGTGGTAGTTCTGAAATAACTGCTATAGGTTTAGTTGGAACATTAATCTGGAGTGATGCAGGTAGTGGAAATCCAAGAACAGAAACTTCAGGTACATATACTGCTACACAAGATGTAGGAGGTTGTATATCACTTAGCAGCAACTCAGTAACTGCAAACCCTTTACCTCTTCCAAGCACTTCATTAATCACTGGAAATATGATTCCAAATTGTGCAGCTATTGGAGAAGTTTATACTGTAACCTTAACCGCTGGATCTGATTATGTTTGGTCTGTTCCTGCCGGTGCTGTTATAACCTCAGGTGCATCTGGTCCAGATAACAATAGCATCACAGTTGATTTTGGAACAATAAATGGCATAATCACTGTTGTTGAAACCAATGGGTCAAGTTGTTCTGGATCATCAGTTGATAAATTAATTTCGTTGCAAGGTTGTTCCTTAGCGGCCAACTTCACAGCAGATGTTACAACTATTTGTGAAGGAAACTCAGTTACTTTTACCGATCTTTCAACAGGTACAACAGGTTCAACTACTTATGCCTGGAATTTCGGGAATGGGCAGGTCGCCAATACATCTGGTCCGCATAATATTCAGTATAATACAAACGGAAGCTTTACTGTTAGCTTAACCATAACTGAGGGTGCATCAAACACGCAAACTTTTACAAATTATATTACGGTTAATAGTCCTACCAACGGTACTGATGTTCAAACTGCATGTGATACCTACACTTGGATTGATGGATTAACTTACAATGCAAGTACCAACGCTCCAACCTTCTTGTTAACGAATGCAGCAGGTTGTGATTCTTTGGTAATCTTAAACTTAACCATCAACAACTCAACCAACGGAACTGATGTTCAAACGGCTTGTGATACCTACACCTGGATTGATGGATTAACTTACAATGCAAGTACAAATGCACCTACCTTTACGATTGTTGGCGGCTCAATTGCAGGATGTGATTCAATTGTCACTTTAGATTTAACAATCAACAATTTTGTAATAGGTA